>NZ_JAMXXZ010000006.1:0-133546 GCF_024129285.1 Acinetobacter sp. S4397-1 | reverse complement strand
ACTCATTGAGATGTGTCATAGTATTCGTCGTTAGAAAACAATTATTATGACATTATTTCAATGAGTTATCTATTTTTGTCGTGTACAGAGATGAAAATTACTGAAAACCGCTCTACGCCATGCTTTTATTTTTTGCATATAACGTTATGGCGAAGAAAACTGACTGTATTGCAGGCCATAAAAAAAGCCCCGGATGGGGCTTTTTTAGGATGAACCGATCTTAGTGATCAGAAGCACCCGAGATACCGATACCGGTTTGTGAACGTACAAACTGGGCATCGAAAGCTTTGCGCTCTGCTTGTGCCTGAGCTGAGTTATCTGTGACCGAGAACAACCAGCAGCACAAGAAAGACAATGGCATTGCAAATAATGCAGGACCGTTAAATGGAACCACTGGAGTATCCGAGATGCCTAAAGTATCTACCCATACTGCTTTAGACAGCACAATCAAGGTTACTGCGGTTACCAGACCTGCAACACCACCAATCACCGCACCACGTGTCGTCAAGCCTTTCCAGAACATGGACAATACCAGTACCGGGAAGTTGGCACATGCCGCCACCGAGAATGCCAGACCGACCATGAAGGCAACGTTTTGTTTCTCGAACAGAATCCCGAGAATCATCGCGAAGATCGCCAGACCTAAAGTCGCAAGCTTAGACATACGTAGCTCAGACTCAGGCGTAGTTTGGCCTTTCTTCAACACGTTGGCATACAAGTCATGCGAAATTGCTGAAGCACCAGACAGGGTCAGGCCTGCAACAACCGCAAGAATGGTCGCAAATGCTACTGCAGAAATGAAGCCCATGAACAGGTCGCCACCCACTGCATCAGACAGGTGCACCGCCGCCATGTTATTACCACCTACAAGCTCTAACTTGCCAGTGATCGCCATTTTCGCAACATCCAGGAATTGCGGGTTATTCGATACATACAGGATCGCACCGAAACCGATAATAAAGGTCAGCAGGTAGAAGTAACCGATAAAGCCTGTTGCCACAACCACTGATTTACGTGCTTCTTTGGCATCTTTTACCGTGAAGAAACGCATCAGGATATGTGGAAGACCGGCAGTACCGAACATCAGCGCCAGACCTAAAGAAATCGCATCAATCGGGTTAGATGCCAAGCTTCCTGGACCCATGATTTTGGTTGCATCTGCCAGGCTCAGGTCATGCACTTTTGAATACACGCCAATCGCCTGTTCAAACATGTTGGTAAAGCTGAAGCCGACGCCTTTCATGACCATGAACGCCATGAAAGTAGCACCAGACAGCAGCATGACTGCTTTAATAATCTGTACCCAGGTCGTTGCCAACATGCCGCCGAACATTACATAGGCCATCATCAGCAAGCCGACAATCACCACAGCAAGGTTATAGTTCAAACCGAACAGCAGCTTGATCAGCTGACCTGCACCCACCATCTGGGCGATCAGGTAGAAGGCTACCACTACCAATGAACTCATGGCGGCTAAAGTACGCACCGGTTTTTCCTGTAAACGGAAAGATACTACGTCAGACAGGTTATATTTACCCAAGTTACGCAGACGCTCTGCCACCAGGAATAATACGATTGGCCAGCCCACCATAAAACCAAGTGAATATAACAAGCCATCAAAACCTGACAGGAACACCATCGCAGAAATCCCCAGGAAGGAGGCTGCTGACATATAGTCACCGGCTATCGCCAGACCGTTCTGGAAGCCGCTAATCCCACCACCGGCAGTATAGAAGTCCTTGGTATTTGTGGTTTGTTTTGCTGCCCATTTAGTAATGAACAGGGTAGCCCCCACGAAAATCACAAACATGATAATCGCGTGCCAGTTGGTTGCCTGCTGTTCTGCTGCGCCTAAATCCGGACCAGCCATTGCCATCCCTGAGCCGACTGCAGTTGCAGCCAGGGCAATTAAAGAATTCCATTTCATCTTAATGAGGTCCTTTTTCATGAGCAATTGCTTCTACTTCACGTATTGCTTCTTCAGTCAATTGATCGAGACGGTTATTCGCGATATAGGAATAAACGCCACATAAGATAAATGACAACACAATGATGCCCAGACCCAGTGGAATCCCCCAAGTCGTCACTCCACCTGAAATAGAAGACAAAAGAAACTCTTTGTTATAGCCAACCAGCAACATGAAGCCCACATAGACAAACAGCATAATGCCCGTTAAAGTCCAGCTGAGTGTGCTCTTCTTGCTAACCATTTCTTTGAATTTTGGATTCTGTAGAATTCGATCTACCTGTACCTCATCCATCGTTGCACTCCTGTAGCCCAACCGTGGGCTGATTATTTTTAATTCGAATTATTACTGTTGCAAATTAACAAGAATTGTGGCGTCTTGTAATTAAGACTTTGGTCGTTAAAAAATAATCAATTTTAACTGTAGCGTTCACGATGCGCTATTATAGGGCCAGCTTCAGTACACATCAGGCTCTATGAACAGTTGGCTCATCATAGGGGTGCTCGCCCTCTATATCGCATTACTCTTTATCTGCGCATTTTACGGAGAAAAACATACCAGCCGGTTCAGCACCCGTGGGCGTATGTTGTTGTTCAGTTTGACCTTAGGGGTCTACTGTTCATCCTGGACCTTTTATGGTGCGACTGGAGCGGCGGTTCGTGAAGGCATCATCTTCCTGCCAATCTATCTTGGTCCGCTGCTGTTTGTCGCAATTGGCTACGATATCTGGCGCCGCTTAGGACGGGTACGCCAGCACCATGCCATCTCCTCGATTGCCGACTTTGTGGCCGCCCGTTATGGTAAAAGCGGCCCTCTCGCCTCACTGGTCACCATTCTGGCGGTGATTGCCATTATTCCTTATCTGGCCTTGCAGCTACGTGCTATTGCACTCAGTGCGACAGTTATTCTGGAACCTTCCTCAGGTATGAGTAATACTACCAATGGCGTGCTGTTCCTGACAGGTATTCTCGCCATTCTGGCCATGATTTTTGGTACCCGGCAGATTGCCAACACCGAACAGCACGGCGGCCTGATGCTGGCAGTGGCTTTTGAATCGTTTGTCAAACTGTTTGCCTTGCTGGCGGTCGCCTGTTTCTTCATGTTTGAAGCACCGGAGAACCTGACCCAGATCAGTCATGATATCAGTAGCACTTTTCATGACGTCCAGGTGTTCGGCGTACCGGAAAGTTTCTGGACGCAAACCCTGCTGGCTGCATTGGCCATTATCTGCCTGCCACGCCAGTTTCATGTGGCTGTGGTAGAACTGCGCGATGAAAAACATATTCGCGGGGCACGGCGCTGGTTTGCAGTCTATTTAATTCTGACCACGGTGGCGATTATCCCGATTGCCAGCTGGGCACTACATGCCGCTCCCCAATATCTGGCCATTCCGGATGTCGCCGTTTTATCTTTACCGCTCAGCTATAATCAGGACTGGCTGACCTTGCTGGCTTTCCTCGGCGGCTTCTCGGCCTCGACCGGAATGCTGCTGGTGTCTTCCGTTGCCCTATCGATCATGCTCAGTAATGACCTGATCATGCCGGCGCTGTGGCGTTTTAAACTGCTGTCGCGGCATGACAAGCGCTTACCGCTGGTCCTTAAATTTACCCGCCGGGTCTGCATTCTCGCCGTCATGCTGATGGGCTTTTTGTTCTTCAACTTCTTTAATGATATTGATCAACTGTCGGTCTTTGGGCTGCTGGCTTTCAGTGCGGTTGCGCAGTTCGCGCCTGCCCTGATTGGTGGTCTGTACTGGCGTGGTGGCAGTAAGCAGGGCGTATATGCCGGCTTGCTGACCGGTTTTGCCCTGTGGTCCTATACGCTGTTGCTGCCAACGATTTTACGCAGCCTGCCAGATCGCTATCAGCAATTTAGTATAGATTTCCTGACCCAAGGACCTTTTGGCTGGAACTGGTTACGTCCCGAAGCCCTGATTGGATTTGAATCTTTTGATCCTCTGACACATGGCGTGGTCTGGGCATTGGGTCTGAATACCGTGTTATACATCTGGATTTCACGCATGTTCCGCCCAAGTGTGGCAGAACAGATTCAGGCCGAAAGCTTTTTCTATTATGAAACCAAGCCTTTGCCATCGCAAAGTCCGATGACTGAAGTAAGTTATTCGCATCAGGATGTTGCCCGCCTAAAAGTGGGTGATTTGCTGACCCTGGCAAAAAGAATTACCGGTGAAGTACCGGCCGCGCAGGCATTCCAGCAGTTCTGTACACAAAATAATGTCGAACTCAATGAAAATAGCAGTGCCAATGGGATGTGGTGGCGTTTTACCGAACAGTATCTGGCCGGCACGATTGGCGCCGCATCAGCACGGACCTTATTGACCACCGCTATGGTCAATAATGGCCTGGCGCTCGGCCAGGTCGCAAATATTCTGGATCAGGCCTCCCAATGGCAGCGTTTTAACCAGAACCTGATTATGACCATGATTGACCATATGACCCAAGGGGTGAGTGTGGTCGACGAAAACATGTGTCTGGTGGCCTGGAATAACCAGTATCTGAAACTGTTCGATTATCCAAAAGATATTGTCTATGTCGGCTGTCCGATTGCTGACCTGATCCGCTATAACGCAGAACGCGGCGAATGTGGTCCAGGTTCGGTGGAAGAGCATGTGCGTAAACGGATTCACTGGATGCGCGTCGGCAGTGCACATGAATTTGAACGGATCCGTAAAGATGGCCGCGTGATTCAGATGCGTGGTAATCCGATTGAAGGTGGTGGTTTCGTAACAACCTTTGCCGATATTACCGCTTTCCGTGAAAATGAAGCTGTTCTGGAAGCCCGGGTCCGCGATCGCACCCAGCAGCTCGCCGATGCCCTGTCTGAACAGCAATTAGCGCGTGAGCAGGCAGACAAGGCCAATATGTCCAAGAGCCGCTTTATTGCAGCTGCCAGTCATGATCTGCTACAGCCCATGCATGCCGCACGCCTGTTTAGTACGGCGCTGGAACAGAGCATCCAGAATGATGAAGACCGCAAAACCTTACAGCAATTGGATCGTGCGCTGCATGGGGCGGAAAGTATGCTCTCTGCCCTGCTGGATATTGCCCGGCTGGAAGGCGGTACGATTCAGCCTAAACGTCAGGCCTATCCATTGCATGATCTGCTGAGTGACCTGGAACTCCAGTTCAAGTCAATTGCCGCACAGCGCGGGATCAAGCTCAGTGTGCATGATGCCCAGTTCTGGATTGATACCGATCCGCAGTGGATTCGTCGGATTATCCAGAACTTCGTCAGCAATGCGCTACGCTATACCGCCAAAGGTAAGGTGGTGGTCGGTGTGCTGCGTGCCAGTGAAAAACCCAATCATATCCGCATCGGAGTATGGGATAGCGGCCCAGGGATTGCCGAAGAACAGCGCATTAAACTGTTTCAGGAATTCGAGCGCTGTGGCCACGCTTCTCCATGGGGCGAACAAGGGCTGGGACTGGGGCTGGCGATTGTACAGCGCATGACCAGTATGCTGGGCTATCCGGTGCATGTCTATTCCACATATGGCAAAGGCTCCTGTTTCATGATTGAAGTCCCGGTAGTGGCTGCACCTCAAGTGGTGGCCACCCCCGTACAGGCAATACCATTAAAGTCTAAGGCCTTTAAAGTCCTGTGTCTGGATAATGATGAAGCCATTCTGGAAGGTATGTCGACCCTGCTCACCAAATGGGGCTATCAGGTCTTTAAGGCCACCGAACCGGAACAGGCCATCGAACTGATCCGGCAGGAAAATATTCAGGTGTGGCTGGTAGATCAGCACTTGAACCAGGGCAAGATCGGTCTGGACTTTATTCTGGAACATCGTCAGCCTCAGGTTCCGGTGGCACTGATCACCGCAGATTCAGATCCGGAATTGCCACAGCGTCTGAAAGAGTTAAATATCGTACTGCTGAAAAAACCGTTAAAACCGGCCTCCTTACGCTCGTGGTTATCCGGCCTGAAGATTTCGGATCATTAACTCACTCGCTGGCTAAGTTTTCCTTCCCAGCCTTTTCACAGGATACCCATCTTCCAATCTGGAAGATGGGCATTTTTTATACACACCTTGCACATAACTTTACTCAATATGCAGAAAAAACAGGCAGATGTGCCAAAAGCACCAAAATTGCGAAAATTTGACCTGATCTATTGATCAAAAAGTTCATTTTAATTTTCACTATGGCAAAAGTTACCGAACCCCTTAATTCATAGCCGCACACTTAGTTACAAAAATATAAGCGACTGCTTTTTATAATACTTTTTAGAAAAAACCATTGAATAAAACTTTGGTCTTATTTTTCACCTAGCCAGCTTGGGCCTAAAAATAGAGAATTGAGAAACGATCAGTTTCCATCCAGTCCATCCTTTCCCCCTTCTTTGGCAGCTGATCCACTTGCACTGCATAGGAGCTCTTACAATGAAACTGGTAGATGAACATGTTGCTCATGACCTGAATCAAACCCAGCAATTTCACCTGCGTTATGGAGTCAATGCTTTATTGCCTCCGATTAACTGGTCACAGCTGTTTAAAGACAGCAAATTAGATGACAATCAATATCAGGCTCTGGAAACTCTTTATCAAAGTGCTGTTCCATTGGCATTACAGGTCTTTGATGAGCTACATTTTGATGTATTTGAACCCTATGCCTATAAACCCCAAGGTCTAGGTTTGTTTGAACGGCTTGCCGAACAGGAAAACAAGCTGATTCAGTCACTTGAAACCGAAGTACAAGATTTACCTGCAAAAACACGGCACCAGATCTGGAGCATGTTGCTGCGTGGCGGAGCAGTTTTGGTGTTTAAAGCCTGGCTGGGTAAAGTCAAAAATGATAGCGACTGTCTGGACACCCAACAGTTTGATGAACTCTCTGATTTGTTATTTATCAAAACCTGTCCGCATGAACTTGCTGAACATTTACAGGTCAATCCGAATGCACAGGAGGATCATATCTTCTTGATGTATGACAATGAAGTGTATCTGGACCGTTTTAACAGTCTGGAGACCGCCGCACTCTTTGTAGATCTGGGCGTCTATGATGCGACCTTCCTGAGCCTACGTGATGACCGGATTGCAGAATATCTGAAGTCTAAAGGCTATGTGACCCAAGATCAGATTGATGAATTACAGTGCGCCCTGAACCCGATGTTCTGTACTGACCTGACGCAAAAACAGGACTATATTGCATAATTTTTTAACTAAAACTTCATGCAATAAACAGAGTAAGCTTTAAAAAATTAAGGAGTTTATTGACTAAACTCCTTAATTGGATACAGGTGGTCTTTATTAAGTTTAAACACCCAGTCAGGCAAATTTACATTTTCTTTTCGTCAATATTGAGGGCATTGATCGCCAATACGGCCTGAGTCCGGTTTTGTACACCCAGTTTGCGGAAAATTGCGGTTACATGCGCTTTAATAGTCGCTTCAGAAACATCCAGTTCATAGGCAATCTGCTTGTTCAACAAGCCTTCCGCTACCATCATCAGAACACGGAACTGCTGAGGAGTCAGCGACTGGATACGTTCTGCCAGTGCAGTTTCATCCGCAGCACGCGGATCAAAATTGACATTGGCGGGCAGATTTGGCGGCAACCAGATTTCCCCTTCCAGCACTTCACGGATGGCTTCACCAATATGGCTTGGGTGTGCAGACTTCGGAATATACCCCATGGCACCATGTGCAATAGCCCGCTGGATAATACTGACTTCTTCATGTGCAGACACTACAATAATCGGCAAAGATGGATATTGGGCGCGTACATGAACCAGAGCTGAGAAACCCGATGCTCCTGGCAAGTTTAAATCCAGTAGGACAAGATCAGGTTCAGGACCATTTTCCAGACGTTCATAAAACTCATTGACTGCCGCAGTTTCATGAATCTGCGCCTGTGGCAGACTATAACGAACCGCTTGAATTAAAGCATGACGAAACAGTGGATGATCATCAACGATTAAAATATTCATAGGACGTGAGAAAGATCTTGTACACGGTAGTTCCTATTCTAACCACACAAGCCGCCAGAAGGATATGCGAGAGGCTATAATTTTTAAAATAATGGTGGTTTTTCTTTAAAATTCTCACATTGTTGAGGGATTTTACTCAATCTTGCATTCTCAGCACTTTTGTATACCCGGTTTATTTTTGCTCTCTCAGACTGGGTTGAATTTAATATAAATAGAAATTTCAATATATTATTGCGTTACTTTTCATCCAATCTCATTTCTATACCAATGTCTCAAAATCGGCTCACTTTACAGTTTTTATTTATTTTATTTTTTACTTTATCGTGATGAATCAAGTGATCTCGGACTTGACTCTTGCTCAGTATCACAAAATGAATATTCATCAGTCCGAACCTTTGCCGATGAGGCGCATGTCTGGCAGTCTGCACTATTTTCTAAAACGAAAGCTGGAGTTCAGACCATTTGGCCTACTCTGCCCTCTCAAACTAATCTGTATTCGGCAGGGCTTAGGCTTGGCAAATTACATGCCTCAACCCGCTCCCAAAGCGGACAGAAACCATACTTAAAATAAAAAATACCGGCAGATGATGCCGGTATTGCAACGATTCAATTTAGACCGTATTGCGCTGTACTTCAGTAATCAGCTGATCAACCACCTGCGGTTCGGCTAGGGTCGAGGTATCGCCCAGACTGTCCAGCTCATTGGCGGCAATCTTCCTCAAGATACGGCGCATGATTTTTCCTGAACGGGTTTTAGGCAAAGCAGGCGCCCAGTACAAGGCATCGGGTGTGGCTACCGGTCCGAGAATTTTACGTACCCAGCCAACCAGTTCATGCCGCAGTTCTTCTGTAGTTTCAGCATCAGCCTGTAAAGTCACAAAGGCACAAATTCCCTGGCCCTTAATCTCATGCGGCATCCCGACCACAGCAGCTTCGGCAACGGCTTCATGCGCGACCAATGCACTTTCAATTTCTGCGGTTCCCAGACGATGGCCTGAGACATTCAGTACATCATCAACGCGGCCGGTAATCCAGTAATAACCATCTTCATCACGGCGTGCACCGTCACCAGTAAAATAGGTCCCGGGATAGGTCGAAAAATAGGTTTCAATAAAACGTTCATGGTCGCCCCAGATGGTCCGCATCTGTCCCGGCCAGGAGTCTTTAATCACCAGATTCCCCTCTGTGGCACCTTCCAGCTCATTGCCATCAGCATCCACAATAGCGGGTTGTACCCCGAAGAAAGGACGGGTGGCTGAACCTGGCTTCAGGTCAGTTGCGCCCGGCAATGGGGTAATCATAAACCCGCCTGTTTCGGTCTGCCACCAGGTATCAACCACCGGACAGCGGCTTTCGCCCACCACGGTATAATACCAGTTCCAGGCTTCCGGATTAATCGGTTCACCGACCGTTCCCAAAAGTCTTAAACTGCTTCGATCACTTTCCCGCACATAGGCATCTCCTTCACGCATCATGGCGCGGATAGCAGTCGGGGCCGTATAAAGCACGGTCACATTGTGCTTGTCGACAATATGTCCGGTACGCGCCCAGCTTGGATACTGAGGCACCCCTTCAAACATGACGGTTGTTGTACCGTTAGAAAGTGGGCCATAGAGCACATAGGAATGTCCGGTAATCCAGCCTACATCTGCCGTACACCAGAACACATCATCCTGTTTAATATCAAAAACTTCACGGAAGCTGCAATCCACATAGGTAAGATAGCCACCCGTGGTATGCATGACCCCTTTGGGCTTTCCGGTTGAACCGGAGGTATACAGAATAAAGAGTGGATCTTCTGCATTCATCGGCTCTGGCGGGCAGATATCATTCACCGCCATGATTTCCATGTGATACCAGAGATCACGCCCGGGCTGCAGCTCAATCGGGTTACCGGTACGATGCACCACAATCACATGCTGTACCGATTCAGTGCCACTCATTTCCAGGGCGGCATCCACATTGGCTTTCAGTAAGATTTGCTTACCCCCCCGCATGCCCGAATCAGCAGTAATCACGATCTTAGCCTGACAGTCTTCAATCCGGCTGGCCAGTGAATCCGGTGAAAAGCCTCCAAAGACCACACAATGCACCGCACCAATCCGGGCACAGGCCAGCATGGCAATCGCAGCTTCAGACACCATGGGCATATACAGCACCACACGGTCACCTTTTTGGATCCCATTTTTTTTCAATACATTGGCAAAACGGCAGGTCTCATCATGCAGCTCGGCAAAGGAAATTATCTTGTGGCGAGATGGATGATCGCCTTCCCAAATAATCGCCGGTTTATAAGGATGTTCTTTCAGATGGCGATCCAGACAGTTGGCACTGACATTCAGCTGGCCATCCGCAAACCATTCAATTTTAAAATTATCTTGGTCAAAACTGGTGTTTTTTACCTGGCTAAACGGTTTGATCCACTCCAAGCGCTTTGCCTGTTCGGTCCAGAATTCTTCTGGATGTTCAATGGATTTTTGATAACGTTCGAAATACTGCGTATCTGTGGTACGCGCGGTTTTTTTAAATTCTTCTGGTACTGGATAGATTTCTTTCATTATTCACGTCCTTGATTTTGCTCTATCTCATCACGAGAGGTTAATAGTATTGTATTCTTGATTATTTTTTGCGCATAAAGTCAGTAATAGCTGCTTATTTCAAATCCGACAATCATGCTTTCGTCGTAGAATACTTATTTAAATTCAATCATCATCATGCCAATTACAGTGATGCAAGTCTGAGTGAAGAAACTGTTCTTCAAAATAAAGCACTATTTACATCCTACTGCTTAAAAAAGAAATAAAATAGCGCTTCATCTCCAGATTTATCTTATTCAGATCAGGATCTTGCCCATGAAATCGTCAGCGTCTTCCCCTCCTCCTTTATCCGTAGCGGATCGTCCCTTATCTGTTCAGGGACGATTTGGACGTCTCAGCTTTATTGCCTGGTCCGCATTTCTTCATTTTATTTTTATCTTGAGCAGTCTTGCGCTAGGTTTAGGTATGGATATTGTGAACTTTATGTCTGTCTCGACAGATCCGTTCAACACATTTTCCCTGTACCGCCTCTCCAATCTGTTTGCGCTGCTGTTGCTGGGGCTATATATTTATTTTGCTGTGGTCATCACCATACGCCGTCTGCATGACCTGAATGGCAGTGGCTGGTGGACTTTATTATGTTTGCTACCTGGGGTGAATATATTGTTTGGGCTTTATCTGCTACTGGGTCCGGGCACTACAGGCAGTAACCGATATGGCCCGCAGCGCTTGAGTCTGGTCTGGGAAAAGATTTTAGCCTGGCTGATGATTATTTTTATGCTGCTTGGCCTGTTTGCTGTTATTGCCCTGTTTTTCTACCTCGGAAGTGGAGAGGCCAGCCAGATTCCTGCAGACGTCATGCAAAAAACCACAGAATATTTTTAAAGCAGATTCAGTGATATTTGTATATATTTCTGATTTTTTAACATGACAATAATTAATTTTCAGCTGAACATCAGGCAGAATACCCCAAAATGAATACATGGAATCTTTGTGGCTGAGCAACAACATACCTTAAATCAGGTGACGGAAGGCACCACAGAACTGTTACATCAGGCAACTGAAAAAACGGCCCAGACCGTGATTGAGCATACGGCCAAATATAATGATGCTTATGCGACCATCGACAAGATTATGGAGAGTTTCTGGGAGCGTGTGCCTTATTTTTGTATCGCGCTGGTGGTGATTGTCATTTTCTGGCTGTTGTCGAAAGTTTTCAAATTTTTCGTCCGCAAAACCTTGGAAAACCGCTCTTATACCCGACAAAATCTGGTTCTGGTCCTGAACCGGGTCGGCAGTACCTTTATTATTTTCTTTGGGATACTGATCGGGCTGGTAATTGCGGTTCCCGGCTTTACCCCCGGGCAGCTGCTGAGTGCACTCGGCGTCGGCTCGGTCGCCATCGGTTTTGCCTTCAAGGATATTTTCCAGAACCTGCTCTCGGGTGTACTGATTCTACTTGGTGAGCCATTCAAGATTGGCGATGATATTATCGTCAATGGGATGGAAGGGACGGTAGAAGATATTCAGATTCGCGCGACCTTTTTACGTTCGCCCGATGGCCGCCGTATCGTGATTCCCAATGCAACGGTGTATACCAGTGCTGTGACCGTCAATACCGCCTATACCCGGCGCCGCTGTGAATTTTCGGTCGGAATTGGTTATGAAGATGATGTTCAAAAGGCCAAAGATATTATTAACGCGATTCTGGATAAAGATCCGACCATCCTGAGCCAGCCTCGATTTAGCGTCAATGTCATTGCTCTGGCCGATTTCTCGATCACCCTGAAAGCGCTCTGGTGGGTCGATACGACCGAAACTGGAACCGGAACTTCAATCAGTACCGTACAGGAACGGGTCATTCAGGCCTTTGCCGAGCAGGATATTTCAATTCCTTATCCGGTACAGGAAGTCAAAATCTATCGCGGTGAAGGCAATGACGACGCCTCAGCTCGTGCCAAACAGCCGACCTAAGACATAGGGAATAGCCGTTTCAGTACGCAGAATCCGGTTGCCCAGGCTCACCGCCTGGCAGCCATTTTTAATCAGCAAATCCACCTCATACGGGATAAACCCCCCTTCCGGCCCAATGATAACCGTGCAGGGATGCTGAATGGCAAATGGCATCGGCTGATCTGCATAAGGATGCGCCACCAAAGCCGGGCGCTCTGTAGCAATCAAGCCTGGCAAGACATCTTCCACAAAAGGCTTAAAGCGCTTATACCGCTCAATTTGCGGTGCAACCGTATCACCGGCCTGCTCCAGCCCGAGTTCAATATAATGATCCAGCTGCTGTAAAAAAGGGCTTTGCCAATAGCTTTTATCAACGCGGTAACTGTGTAATAAAATAATTTTTTCCACCCCCATTGTCACTGCATCCATCACCAGACGGCGCAAAACCTTGGGGCGTGGCAAGGCCACAATCAGTGTCACTGGCAATTTTGCAGGAATCGCCTCTTCCTGAAGCGGCTTTAACAGGACCACTGTTTCAGAAATTTCGACAATTTCGGTTAAATAGCGTTTCCCTTCCCGTATTCCGACTTTGAGCGTATCGCCTCTCTGCACATCAAGATGTTGCCGCAAATGCTCCAACTGCCGTTTTGAGCGAATTGACCATAGTTCAGTTTCGGTTTGACGTGGATCAAGCAGGACGATATTCATAAAAAATCTAATTCAAAATAAAAGCTGAGCTTTAAAAAGTAAAATCACGGAAGGGATAAAAATCCTGCAAATCAGTATTAGATATCACAAGTAGATGATGGGGGTCGCCTGTTTCACGGTACTGCAGGGAGGCAATATCAATGCAATAAAGGATTTTTGTTACTTTTAGCTCGACCAAAGTAAGCTAGTCACTTTAAAAAGTAAATATCCAGCTAAATCGAATCTGGCCTATTCTGGGACTGCCTGAAATAAAGCGCTATAGCGACTTATTGGCGTGTAGGCTTTCCCCATAGATTGGACAGCAAAAGTAGGCAAAACACTTTTATTAGGCTGATGATACTTCCCTGTATCCCTGCCATCTTGCTAAATCCAGTATCTGTTATTTATTAAGCTAAATTAAAGATACTGATCAATCACCTGAATATGTCTTTCAAGCGAACCCTGATTCTGCTGCAGTATTTTCTGTGCCTGGATATTCAAAGCCTTAGCTTTTTTCGAATCTTCAAGCAATTCAATCAACACATGAGCTGCCTGTTCGGCATCCTGCACCACTTTTACTGCATCCGCCTGTATAAACTCATCCACAATTGTCTGAAAATTAAAATAATTCCGACCTAAAATAGTGGCGACATTCAGTGCAACCGGTTCCAGAATATTATGCCCACCGCCGGGCTCATTCAGAGAACCTCCCACATAACAGGCCTGACTCAAGGCATACCAAAGCCACATTTCGCCCATCGAATCCGCCAGATAGACCTGCGTATCGAGCTCGACCTGTTGCCCCAGACTACGGCGCTGAGTGGTTAAACCCAGCGATTGCGCCGCCTCAAATACTTCATCAAAACGTTCCGGATGCCGTGGTACCACAATACATAACAGTTGAGGATTGGCCTCCAAGGCAGGCTTTAAGGCTGCCAGCAGCTGCTGCTCTTCCGGAGCATGGGTGCTGGCCAGTGTCATGATCTTCCGCCCTTGCAAAGCCCAATCCCGATTCATCTGCTGCGCCTGATCAAGAAAGACGGCGGGAGCAGAAATATCAAATTTGATATTCCCCAAAACCCGGGTTTTTTCGGCAGCCATACCTAAGTCGATATAACGCTGCTGGGTGGCGATGTCCTGAGCCAACAGACCGCTCAACTGCCTTAACATCCCCCGGGTCAACCCCCGGACTTTGGCATAGCCTTGAGCCGACTTTTCAGATAATCGGGCATTCAGCAATAAACACGGCACTTTAAAGTTCGGTGCCTGATCAAGCAAATTGGGCCAGAGTTCCGTTTCCATCAATAACAGCAGTTTAGGCTGATAGAGCTGATAAAACTCGCGAATCAGGCGTTTCTGGTCTGCCGGTAAATACACCGCTTGGAATAATTCCAGATAAGGTGCTTTTAAAAATAAGGATTTGGCTCGCGCCTGTCCGGTCTTGGTGGTATTGGTAACCAGAATCGGGTGGCCAAGTTTCAAATAATGCTCGATTAGGGGCTGGGCTGCATTGGTTTCCCCTACAGAGACCACATGAAACCAGATCGTCTGTAAATTTTTCGGTGGTTGAAAAGGACCGAAACGTTCCAGCAGTTCTTGTTGTAATTGCTCAGGACTGGTCGCACGTTTGCGAATACGGGATCGATAAAGCGGTTTAACCAGAGATAAGGCTGCGTTATACCAAAAAGGAGTAGCCACACTGCCTCCCAATAGAGATTTAATCGGCAAAATATAACAGAGCCACATCGACATGTTAATCAATGTGACTCATTTTCCAGATTATGCCGTGGTGCTGAAGATTGCTGTTTCTGTCAAAGCAGGATAGTCAATATAACCTTCAGCACTCTGGCTACCGATCATATTTTCAAAGTTCAGCTCATTGAGTGGTGCATTCTGAACCAGACGCTCATATAGATCAGGATTGGCAATATAAGCTTTCCCAAAAGAAACCGCATCTGCCTTGCCTGAAGCCAGCAGCTCCACCGCATCTTCCCGGTTTAGGCGCATATTGGCAATATAAGGTACCCCATTGGAGCGCTGTTTCATCTCCTGCGAAATACTGTCTTCAGCCAGATATTCACGGGTAAAGAAGAAAGCAATCTGACGCTGGCCCAGCTGCTCCATGACATAGCCAAATGTTTCACGTGGATCATCATCACCCATATCATGTTCATCACCGCGTGGTGCCAGATGTACCCCTACCCGATCTGCGCCCCACACCTCAATCAGCGCATCCATCACTTCCAGCAGGAAGCGTGCCCGGTTTTCAACTGAGCCGCCGTATTCATCTTCACGCTGGTTGGTCTTGCTTTGCAGAAACTGGTCAATCAAATAACCATTCGCGGCATGTAATTCTACCCCATCAAAGCCGGCTGCTTTGGCACGAATCGCTGCCTGCCGATATTGTTCGGTAATTGCATGAATTTCTGAAATTTCTAAGGGACGTGGCGTAACGTACAGACGTTTTGGGCGCAGCAAACTGACATGACCTGCCTGCTGGATAGCACTGGCAGATACCGGTGTTGCCCCATTTAATAAGTCCGGATGTGACACACGCCCGACATGCCAAAGCTGGGCAATGATTAAACCACCTTTGTCATGAACTGCCTGAGTAACCCGTTTCCAGCCTTCCACCTGAGCATCATTAAAGAGTCTAGGTGTATTTAAATAGCCATTGGCTTCTTCAGAAATCACCGTGGCTTCAGAAATAATCAGACCTGCGCTGGCGCGCTGTGCATAGTACTCTGCCATCATGGGCGTTGGAACACGATCATCACTTGCACGGCTCCGGGTCAGGGGCGCCATGATGACACGGTTCTTAAGTGTTAACGCACCCAGCGTTACCGGAGAATTTAATTCAGCCATCGTCACTCCCACCTGCTTGATTAGAGGTGTTGTTGTATATATTCGACAAACTGCTGAATTAAAGTTTCATTACGCGAAAAATACGACCATTGCCCATGCTTGGTTACAGAAATCAGGCCTGCCTGTTGCAGCACGGACAAATGATTGGACATGGTGGACTGTGACACCTGGCCTAAACGCTCAATCTGGCCTGCACAGACCCCGCGTTGAAAATAATCACACTCTTCCACAGGCAGATATTGCTCGGGTGATTTTAACCACTCCAGAATCTGCCGACGGGTCGGATTGGCCAGGGCTTTAAAAATTAGATCAAAATCCATAAGCACATCACTATCTGGGGCGCAACCAAACTTTATTCAGCATCTCCCCCATTATATCGCATTTTTTCGATTTATATATCGAAGAATACAGATATAAGAGTATAGCCTGTAAAAGTCTGATTACACTCGCTTTTCAATCGTATCTTAGAGACCCTGTTTCAGACTCGCTTCGATAAACTTGTCCAGATCACCATCCAGTACAGCCCCCGTATTCGAGGTTTCTACACCGGTACGTAAATCCTTGATGCGCGAATCATCGAGTACATAAGAGCGGATCTGGCTGCCCCAGCCAATATCTGACTTGGAATCTTCCAGTGCCTGCGCAGCTTCATTACGCTTGCTCATTTCCAGCTCATAAAGTTTGGCACGGAGCTGTTTCCAGGCATGATCACGGTTGGCGTGTTGGGAACGCTGGTTCTGACACGCCACTACAATTCCGGTTGGCATATGAGTCAAACGTACCGCAGAGTCGGTCTTGTTAATATGCTGACCACCTGCACCCGATGCACGATAGGTATCGGTACGTACATCTGAGGGATTAATATCAATTTCGATATTGTCATCAACTTCCGGAGAGACAAATACCGCAGAGAATGAAGTATGACGACGATTACCAGAGTCAAATGGGGATTTACGTACCAGACGATGCACACCCGACTCGGTACGTAACCAGCCATAGGCATACTCGCCTTCCACACGAATGGTGGCAGATTTAATTCCCGCCACATCTCCGTCAGACTCTTCCATCAATTCTGCTTTAAAGCCATGACGTTCAATCCAGCGCAGGTACATACGCAGCAAAATCGACGCCCAGTCCTGAGCTTCTGTACCGCCTGAACCGGCCTGAATCTCGACATAGCACGGGTTTGGATCCATCGGGTTATTGAACATCCGACGGAACTCAAGCTTGGCCAGCCCCTCTTCAGCAGCATCCAGCTCTGCCTGTACATCCTCAAGCATTGCTTCTTCATCTGCCTCAACAGCAAGATCCAGCATGGCTTGAGCATCTTCAAGCTGGATGGCCAGATCATCCAGTACATTTAAGACATTCTCAAGTTCGCCTTTTTCTTTGGCCATGGCCTGAGCGCGATTCTGGTCATTCCAGATCGCCGGGTCTTCTAATTCACGCAGGACCTCTTCTAAACGCTCTTTTTTCAGATCGTAGTCAAAGATACCCCCGTAGTGTTTGACCACGTTCGTTCAAGTTTTTTAATTGGTTTAGATACGGATTAATTTCCACGCGAATTACTCTCAGTCAAAATTAGGCATAAAATTTTTAGCTTATTATTATATCACACTCTTTTTAGGCAATTGAGCTAGCTCTTCGCCCAAGCTCTTGAAGATGGACAGGTTTTATTCTGAATTGATCTTGCTGTTAAATTTGGTTTATTTTTCACAAAAATAAAACTCACTGTCTTGCAAAATATAGAGTCAAAAAGCTGCTTATCTGCCCCTCAACCGATTCAATTTCAATATCAAAGCTCTTACTCCAAACTGGATAAAAAATCAGCATTTTTAACACCTTCCACAATATCCACACAATTTTAATAAAACAAAACAATTAATTTTTGTTTTTAATATTCAAATACTTATTAAGATATTCTTACACAAGATTACATTAATCACATTATGGTAACTTTCATAAGATTGACGATTGTTAGAATTGCTCTAGACTGAAAGTTGTAACAAAAGATTATTAAATTAAGCCCTAATTCAGAGGGGAGTATCCGCATGAAAAAACTAGCAATCACTTCAGCACTACTTTCAGTATTCGCAATCACTGGTACAGCGGCTCATGCTTATCAGGCAGAAATTGGTGCATCAGCAGGACTTATTGATCCTGATCATGGTGGCTCAAGCGGCTCTTTCGGTGTTGATGGTACCTATTACTTTAATCCGGTCCAAACACGTAATGCACCCTTAGCCGAAGCGGCTTTCCTTGATCGTGCCAGTAACGTCAGCGCTCAATATCAATATGATGAAGTGGGTGATTCTGAAGCGCATCGTTATGGCGTAGGAGCAGAATATTTTGTACCGAATTCAGACTTCTACCTGAGCGGTAACATCAATGGACATGATCTTCAAGACAACGATGATTTGGATAATGATTTAACCACTTATGCTGCAGAAGTCGGTTATCTACCAGCACCAGGCCTGTTAATTGCTGCCGGTGTAAAAGGCTGGGACAATGATGATGATGACGGCGTAGATCCAACATTACGTGCAAAATATGTCACTACGCTCAGCAATGGTAAAGATATTAATCTAGAAGCGGGTGCAGCTTTTGGTGATCTGGATGAATACAATCTGGCAGCAGATTACTTTATTGATAAAACCATGAGCGTGGGTGTTGATTATCAGAATAATGATCTAATGGATCAAAACGAATTTGGTATCAATGCGCGTAAGTTCATTAGCCAGCAAGTCAGCCTGGAAGGTCGAGTGGGCTTTGGTGAAGCAGGAAATAATGACTACAACAAATTTGGTGTAGCAGCAAAATACCGCTTCTAAGCTAAACCCTAATCCAGTTTTTATAAAAAACCCATCCTCGGATGGGTTTTTTGCGTTTCCAGACCGTATTTAGATCTTTTTGGTACATTGACTGAGCATCTATTATCTGTACAATTCGTTACAACTGTTCATCAAACAGTCATATTTTTATAACAAAGAGAGAAATCTAAATGCTTAAGAAACTTACTCTTGCTACAGCACTTATTGCTAGCCTAGGAACCGCTCACGCTTATCAAGCTGAAGTGGGGGGTACTATTGCTCTTGTTGATCCAGATAATGGAGATACTTCTACTGGTTTTGCAATTGATGGGACTTACTACTTCAATCCAGTTCAAGTTAAAAATTCGCCTCTTAATGAAGCAGCATTTTTAAATCGTGCAAGCAATATCAATGCAGCAGTTTCTTATATTGATTACGATTTATTTGATGTCACTACATTTAATGTAGGTGTTGAATATTTTGTTCCAAATTCAGATTTTTATGTAAGTGGTAATATTGGTCAATCATCTACTGATACGCCAATTGGTGATGATGATACAACTCTGTACTCAGCAGAACTAGGTTATTTACCTGTTCCTGGTCTATTGGTTGCGGTTGGCTTGGCAGGTTATGACAATGATGCAGGCGATGATGTCGATCCAACTTTACGTGCAAAATACGTAACACAAGTGGGTCAATACGATATGAACTTTGAAGGTGGCGCAAGCTTCGGTGATCTAGATGCGTATAACCTAGGCGCGGACTTATACCTCGACAAAACTTTCAGTGTTGGTCTAGGATTCTCTGATTCTGACCTAGAAAATAGTGATGTATTTACTATTCGTGCGAAGAAATTCTTTACTCAACAAGTTAGTCTAGAAGGTTCAATTGATTTTGCTGATGAAGGCAATATTTTTGGCGTACGTGGTGCATACCGCTTCTAATCACTGCGATTAAAAGCAAAAAAACCGCTCATTGGAGCGGTTTTTTAATTTTATTGCTCTAAGTGCAGAATCCGCATTTGCAGACTGATATTACCATTAAAGATATTTTTATCCAGTTCGTACACCAAACGCACTTGATCTTGCATCGGATCAAAACAGTATTTATCAGCAGCACTAAAGGCAATCGCATCGACCACCTGACCATTGTTCAACGCCACACGCAGTTTTAAATGTATATCCTTGAGCCAGCGATAATCCAGGATCTTAAAGACCCCTTCAAATACTGGTGGTGGAAATTTTTGTCCCCAAGGAGAAATCGTCTCCAGCAGTTCAACCGTTTGCAGATGGAAGTCAGCCGATGCCAACTCACCATCTGTCCAGAGTATCGCCGTAAACAGGCTTTCATCCTGACTGGCAATCAACTGTTCAAAGACCTGTTTAAATTCAGCAAAATGCTGCTTTTGAATCGTCAGACCTGCGGCAGCGGCATGACCACCGAAATGGCTGATCAGATGCGGATACTGTTCAGCCACCCGTTCAATCATGTCGCGGATATGAATCCCCTCTATAGAACGTGCTGAACCCTTGATATGAATGCCGTCATCATCGGCAGCAAACACGATACTTGGCCTGTGGAACTGCTCTTTTAAACGGCCTGCCACAATTCCAATCACACCCTGATGCCAGTGTTCTTCAAACATGATTAAGGCTGCAGGCAGTTCGGTTGCATCTAGCTGGATTTTTTCCAGCTCAACCAGCGCTTCCTGCTTAATTTTGCCTTCTACCTGACGCCGTTCCAGATTGAGCTGATTCAACTGCTCCGCCAAAGGATAGGCCCTCGCGAAATCAGATGCGATAAGACATTCTATTCCGATGTCCATGGTTTCCATACGACCTGCGGCATTAATCCGCGGTCCCAGCACAAAGCCCAGATCCTGTGCTTTTAAAGTTGCTGCATCGCGGCCAGAGATTTCGAGTAAGGCACTGATTCCCGGGCGACACAGCTGCTGTTGAATACGCTTCAGGCCGGCATCAATTAAAATCCGGTTGTTATAGTCTAAGTTTGCCACATCGGCATAGGTGCCCAGCGCAACCAGATCCAGATAATGGGTAATAACAGTAGAAGATTTACCTGACTTCTTGCGCTGGGTAGAAAGATTGGCCAGCACATAAAATGCCACCCCCACCCCTGCCAGCGCCTTACTCGGAAAATTACAGCCCAACTGGTTGGGATTAACCACAGCTTCTGCAGGCGGTGTCGGCTTGGTCGTTAAATGGTGATCGGTAATGATGACCTGCATGCCATGCGCTTGGGCCTGCTTCACTCCCGCATGGCTAGAAATGCCGTTATCTACGGTAATCAGTAAATCCGGTGTGAATTTGGCAAAGGCCAGATCTGCAATCGCCGGAGTCAGACCATAGCCATACTTGAAACGATCCGGCACCAGATAATGCACATCCGCGCCCATATCACGTAGCGCCAGCACCATAAGAGCAGTACTGGTTGCGCCATCGGCATCATAATCACCAACAATTACAATCTTCTGCCCGGTATCAATGGCCCGGTCTATTATTTGGATCGCTTCAGGCAAGCCTTGCATGGTCGGAGCCAGCAGGTGCTTTAGTTTTAGTTCGAGCTCCTGTTCAGACGCTACACCCCGACGTGCCAGAATATTAGCCAGAAAAGACGGTACGCCCTGAAAATTTTCAGGACGTGCCAGAAATGGGCGTTGTTTGATTTCAAGTTTTGACATGATCAAGGCATTAAACGCTGTAAAGTCCAGCCTTCCTCGGTTTGAGTATAACTGAGGCGGTCATGCAAACGGTTGGGCCGGCCCTGCCAGAACTCATAATAATCGGGCTGCACACGATATCCGCCCCAAAATGCCGGTTTATCCAGCTGTTCCTGATTTGCCAGCTGATCGTGCAGATCCCAAAAACGTTGCTGTAATGTTTCCCGGTTGGCAATCGCGCCACTTTGCGGCGTACTGACATGCGCAGCGATCTGACTATCACGCGGACGTTTATGATAATAATCCGTAGATTCTTCTTCGGCAATTTTCAACACACGGCCAGAAATTCGAATCTGACGCTCCTGCTCTTGCCAGTAAAACAATAATTCGGCATACGGATTTTCTGCCAGATCTAGGCCTTTTTGACTGTCATAATTGGTATAGAAGTCATAACCAGCCTCTGTTGCACCACGTAGCAACACCGTACGCACATGAGGACGACCCTGTGCATTTGCCGTAGCAAGCGACATCGCATAGGGTTCATGCAAATGCGCTTCCAGAGCGTGGTTGAACCATTGCAAAAACTGCAGATGCGGATTTGGATTGACGAGGTCTTCGTGCAATTCACCTTTTTGATAATTCAGACGCAGTTCACTGAGATCTTTGATCACATCAGTCATATCATCACCTTGTTAAGCTGCATGCTGACGTACAGCATCTGCCAGCGAATGAGCCAAAGTATTTACTTCTTCCAGATTCTCGCCTTCGACCATCACCCGGATCACAGGCTCTGTACCGGATTTACGAATCAGCAAGCGTCCACGGCCTTTCAGCTGTTCTTCAGCTTTGGCAAATTCAGCGGCCAGTTCAGGGACCGCATAGGGGTCGAACATCGCCTGTAAACGCACATTGACCAGGACATTTGGCAACAGTTGAAAATCAGCCACCAGTTCATGCAAGGCTTTTTTCTGCTCAACCATGACGGTCAGAACTTGCAAGGCAGCAATAATGGCATCGCCTGTGGTGCTCTTGTCCAGAGTCAGAATATGACCTGAAGGTTCGCCTCCAATAGACCAGCCATTTTCTTCCAGACCTTGCAGGACATACCGGTCCCCGACCTTGGCACGCAAGAATGGAATATTGGCTTTTTCCAGAGCCAGTTCCAGCGCCATATTGCTCATGAGTGTACCCACGATCCCGGCCGGTTTTTTCGATGCCTGAGTCGCCAGGATATACAGAATATGGTCACCATCAATCAAGTTGCCTTGCTGATCCACCAGTATGACTCGGTCAGCGTCACCATCAAAGGCAATGCCCAGATCAGCCTGGTGCTCCACGACTGCGTTTTGCAGGCTTTCAGGATGGGTAGAACCACAATCTGCATTAATATTCAGACCAGTAGGCGTGTTGTGGATCGCAATCACGCTTGCACCCAGCTCACGGAACACTGCTGGTCCAACGTTGTAGGCCGCGCCATTGGCGCAATCTACCACTATCTTTAGTTCATTCAGATGCAGATGGTAAGGAAAAGTCGATTTACAGAATTCGATATAACGGCCATTGGCATCTTTGACCCGTACACTTTTACCCAAGTTGGCGTTATCTTCAATTGCCAGCTCTTTTTCAAGCTCCTGATTAATTTCATCCTGTAGGCAATCGGGCAGTTTTTTCCCCTCGCCCGAGAAGAATTTAATACCGTTATCAAAATAGGGATTATGCGATGCGGAAATCACAATCCCCAAACTTGCGTGCAGGGCACGAGTCAGATGGGCAATGGCAGGGGTTGGCAAAGGTCCGAGCAAATGTACGTAGACCCCAGCAGCATTTAGACCGGCTTGTAGTGCTGACTCCAGAATATAACCAGACAAACGTGTATCTTTACCCAGGACCACCAATGGTTTGTTTTTTTGGCTGTAGCGCTTTAATACTTTCCCTGCCGCAAAGCCCAGTTTCAGGGCGAATTCAGGAGTAATAGGCAATTCACCAAATTTTCCGCGAATACCATCGGTACCAAAATAACTCATGTTTTGTCTCACTTCTTATCTTAGCGGGTGATTTACATCATCCTTTTTTCATTCTGCAACACTGTACACCAAAACAAAAAAGCCGTCATGAATATGACGGCCTTTTTAGCAACCACCCTGCAGGAAAATTAACCTACACGGTAGTTTGGTGCTTCTTTGGTAATTGTCACATCATGCACATGCGACTCAGACATGCCGGCAGACGTAATTTTCACAAACTTCGCATTTTGACGCAGGTCTTCAATCGTTTCTGAACCGGTATAACCCATTGAAGAACGCAGACCGCCCATCATCTGATGTACGATATTGCCCATTGGGCCTTTATAAGGTACACGGCCTTCAATGCCTTCTGGTACCAGTTTCTCGGCACCGGCTTTAGCGTCCTGGAAATAACGGTCAGCAGAACCTGTTGCACCCGCCATTGCACCCAGTGAGCCCATGCCACGGTATGCCTTGTAATAACGGCCCTGGAAGAATTCAACTTCGCCAGGAGCTTCTTCAGTACCCGCCATCAATGAACCGACCATGATTGTACTTGCACCTGCACCAATCGCTTTGGCCATATCACCAGAGAAACGGATGCCGCCATCTGCAATCAATGGAATCTGATCTTTCAAGGCACTCGCCACAGAATCAATCGCAGAGATTTGTGGCATACCAATACCCGCAACGATACGTGTGGTACAGATTGAACCTGGGCCAATACCGACCTTCACAGCATCCGCACCCGCATCCAGAAGGGCAAGTGCCGCATCACCTGTTGCGATGTTGCCGCCAATGACCTGAACTTGTGGATAGTTGGCTTTCACCCAGCGTACACGCTCAATTACACCTGCAGAGTGACCATGTGCCGTATCTACTACAATCACATCAACGCCAGCTTCAATCAGGGCTTCCACACGGCTTGGTGTTTCGATCCCCGTACCCACTGCGGCACCGACACGTAAGTGACCCAGATCATCTTTACAGCTATTCGGATAAAGCTCGGCTTTACGGAAATCTGTAACGGTAATCAGGCCTTTTAATTCCTGCTGCTCGTTTACCACCAGGACTTTTTCAATACGATGCTGTTGCAGTAAAGCCTGAATATTTTCTTTGGACTCACCTTCTCGAACCGTAACCAGACGATCCTGACCCGTCATAATATTGCTGACAGGCTGTTCAAGATTCGTCTCAAAGCGTGTATCACGACCTGTAACGATCCCGACCACTTTGCCATTTTTAACAACAGGCACACCACTGATATTATTCGCCTGAGTCAGGGCAATCAGCTCACGTACTGTCGTTTCAGGGGTAACTGTAATCGGGTCTTTCACCATGCCTGCTTCGAATTTCTTCACACGGCGTACTTCGGCTGCTTGTACAGCAATATCCATATTCTTGTGCAGAATACCGATACCACCATTCTGCGCCATAGCAATGGCCATACGTGACTCAGTCACCGTATCCATAGCTGCAGACACAAGAGGAATATTCAGGTTAATGCCGCGAGTCAGGCGTGTCTTTAGAGAGACATCTTTTGGGAGGACAGTAGAGTAGGCAGGGAGTAATAGGACATCATCGAAGGTTAACGCGTCTTGAACGATGGTCAACATAACAGTCTCACTGGTAATTTCCGTGCGCTATTATAAACAAATCTTGCCCTAAATTTCATTGTAATTGCGAAATTTATTCGTCTCAATCTGTACTTATTTTTAATTATCTGACAAAAATATTCAATTTTATTGTTTAATCAACGGGTTAATTATTATTCACCACCTCCATACTGGCTTGAATTTTAAAATCAGCAGGACCTAAATCCTGCTTTTTCAGTTGGCCGTTGTATTAACCGACGCGCTCGAAACTGTCGTCATTTTCCGCTTCATCTGCCCCAATCTGGATAAAGGGAATCATATTATGTGCCAGACGGGCCTTATTACACTGGGCATCAGCAACTTGCACCTCTTTGCAGGAAGAACTGCGCAGCTCATACATGCCACAGCTGACCTGCTCACCCACCGTGCCTTCAAGGGCAATGCAGCGCGGATTATTCTGATTGGTTCCAGCCATACAGGAATATACTGCGGTCACCGGTTCTGTGTAGTGCTCCGGCATCGGAATCCCCTCTGCCCAATAAAAAGAAACCCGGAAATAAGCGCAACATGCGCCGCAGCTCAGACATGCATCCTGTGTTGGAACTTGAGATAACATTTCGTATAAATTCTCGTCATGAATTTTTTTTGTGAAGAGAAAATATAAAAAATGTTGTTTTTCTACTCAAGAAAAATTTTGTATTTTCTTGCCCTATTCAGGACAGGTAAATACAGTCTCGTCCATCAGGTCCGTGCCACATTCCAGAGTTTCAATCCAGTCCAAGAACTGTTTGATCTGCTCTTTTCCAACAAATGGTGTGCCATGCTGCGGTACGATCATTTCCACATCCATCTTGCGCACCATATTCACCCACAAACGGATGATCTTGTTATTACACATATAGCGCTGATGGAAAGCTTTCATCTTTGGAATATGCGCGGCGAAATTTTCCAGCGGCCGAGATGCATCCTCCACCATCGAGGCCCCCATATCTCCCGAGAATAAAATTTTTGCGATCGGGTCATAGAACTGGAAGTTTCCAACCGAATGCAAGAAATGTGCAGGAATAGCCACGATCTTCGACTGACCAAGCGTAATCACCTGACCATGATCTGGCAGTTCTACCAGACGATCCAGCCAGTTGCCTTTCATTCGCTCACTCATAAAGGCCGAGTTCAGATGCGGTAAAAAGCGCGCCCAAAGCTTAGAAGCCACCACTTTGGCATCGGTATATACCAGCCAGCGCGGCATGGAGGTAATAATATCCGGGTCCTGATGCGAGGCCATCACATAATCCAGATTGGTCAAACGGGTGTATTTGTTCAGCTCCATGGTCAGCGGAACATAAGTTAAATCACCGCCTGGATCCAGCACGGCAGCGCGCTCATTGTCCAAAATCAAAAATTGATTGGCCTGGACACCTTCGCCTTTAACAAGACTGGTAAAACTAATACATTTATGTATTCCATTATCAAACAAGACTTGCGATGTGGTGCGCTCGAAGGCCATTCATAATCCCCAATTTTAAAATTTAAAATTACTTTTTCTTAACTCGTATAACATATAAGGAATAAGTTAAACTTACAATCAAAAAAACTCGACAGATCACTTTATTTATCAATATTTTGAGATAAATTTGGCAATAAAAAATCCTGAGTTTTCAGCTCAGGATTCATACAATTTTTGTTGGGCCTAGAAAAAATAATGCTGGACCAGTGTGCCCACCCCGATAACCAGAAAAATTGCCGCGCCAATTTTATGAATCAATTCAATTGGTAATTTATGTGCCAGCTTGTCTCCAATAAAGACAGCCGGTGCATTGGCCAGCATCATCCCTAAAGTAGTGCCTAGCATGACCCAGAAAACGCTATCGAAACGTGCTGCCAATGCAACGGTCGCAATCTGGGTTTTATCTCCAATTTCTGCCAGAAAAAATAAAACAAAAGTTGCCCCAAAAACGCCAAATTTTTGCCATTTATTGATACTGTCGTTTTCATCTCCCAACTCATCGGGAATAAGCATCCAGACAGCCATCGCAATAAAGCCGATCGAGACAATCCATAACAGGATTTCAGGCCCGATGACTGTGGTGACCCATTGCCCCAACACAGCAGACAGACCGTGATTAATGAGAGTCGCCAATAAAATGGCAAGCAGGATAGGAGCGGGTTTTCGAAAACGTGCAGCAAGAAGTAGTGCAAGCAGCTGGGTCTTATCGCCCATTTCGGCCAAGGCAACAATAACAGTCGAAAGCAGGAATTCGTACATGTGATTTTTCTCTGGCTGGCATGTTTTACCGATGACTTACCGCTCCTGCCAGCCAAAATGTGCAGAGGGTAAATCAAAGGTCTTGCCAACAAAAGAAGCTTAGAAAAGCTGGTTTGGTGTTTTGCTATGATGACCATGCCCGTTTTAGGACAAATATGTTGACCATCACCCTTTGAACTTGCGCCAAAGGCGGCTACTCCCCAATGAAGTGCTGTGATTATAAGCAAGAACTGGCTGTTTTACAAATTAAAAACCCTGCCGAAGCAGGGTTAGTGTTTTAAGCTATGTTCTAGAGTAATAGAGTACGAATATCTTTTAACAACTTGGTCAGCTTATGGGTAAAACGGGCGGCATCTGCACCATTAATCACACGGTGATCATAGGATAATGATAACGGTAACATCAGGCGTGGATCAAAACCTTCTCCGTTCCAGACTGGCTGCATGGTAGCTGGAGAAATCCCCAGAATAGCCACCTGCGGCCAGTTGACTAATGGTGTGAATGCCGTACCTCCAATTGAGCCCAGACTGGTAATGGTAAAGTTTGCCCCCTGCAAGTCTTTTGGAGACAGCTTCTTGTCACGGGCTTTCTGACTCAGCTCACCAAGCTCGACTGCAATCTGCTTAATGGATTTCTGCTCCGGATGACGCAGCACAGGTACAGTCAAGCCCTCAGGGGTGGCGACCGCAATCCCCATATGAATTTCGTTACGCAGCAATATCGATTTGCCATCATCTGACAGGTGAGCTGCAAACTCGCGCTCTTCTTGTAGCAGGTGTGCTACTGCCTTGATGATGAATGCCATAATAGTCAGGCTTAAACCTTCTTTCTTAAAGTTGCCTTTCAGTTCATTACGCCATGCTTCAAGTTCAGTAATGTCAGCCAAGTCGAATTGCGTCACTTGCGGAATATAATTGTTGAGTGACAGCTGTGGAATAGATACTTGCTGTAATCGCGTCAGCGCCTTCTCCTCTACCCCACCGAAAGCATCAAAGCTTGGCAGCTTTGGCAAGCCAGACGCCACGGCAGCAGCTGGCGCAACTGAAGCGGTTTGTGGTGTAGTCAAACGCATTTTCACATAAGCCACCAGGTCTTCTTTCATCAGACGTGCATGCGGACCGGATGCCTTGACATCGGCCAACACCACGCCCAATTCACGTGCCAACTTGCGTACAGCAGGACCTGCATAAACTTGAGCATTGGCAGCATTCTGTTCTTTGGTCAGCTTGTCTGCATTATCAGACGTCGCGACTGCTTGATTAGAAGATGCAGCTGGCGCTGGTGCTGCATTTGTAGCAGGCACTTTTGATTCTTCTGCTGCTTTTGCTACTTCTGCCTTGGCTGCAACAGGAGCAGCTTCTGCTTGCGCTTCAGCTTCAATCGTCAGCAGTGCAACGCCTTCAGAGACATTTTGTCCCAGCTCAACATGAATGGCCTTGATCGTGCCTGCGGCTGTGCTTGGCACTTCGACTGTGGCTTTGTCCGACTCAACCACGATGATGCTCTGGTCTTTTTCAACCGTATCACCGACCTGAACCAGAATTTCAGCCACAGCTGCTTTATCGACACCTAGATCAGGCACCATCACTTCCACATCACCAGCAGGTGCTACTGAAGCTTGCGGCGCTTCGACGGCTTTCTCCTGAGTTTCCGGTTGAGTGACTTCGGCTTGAGCTGGTTCTGTCTGTGCCTGCGCTGCCGAAGTCGCAGTTTTCACTTTAAGAATCACCACCCCTTCTTTAATCGTGTCGCCTTCTTTGATGTCGATGGACTCTACTGTGCCTGCAACCGTACTGGGTACTTCAACTGTTGCCTTGTCTGATTCCACCACCACGATGCTTTGATCGAGCTCAATTTGGTCGCCGACAGACACCAAGATCTCACCGACAGTGGCTTTTTCTACACCAATATCTGGAATCTGGACATCGACCACTTCCGAGCCTGCTTGAGCCTCAGACGTAGCAGACGTTTTTGGCTGATGCGATGCCAGCTCCTGCATGATCTCTTGATCGGGCAAAGAAGTTGGGGTGTTTTCTGAAGTTTTTTGAGTAGCCTCGGCCTTTTGCGACTCAACCACATTTGAAGCAGCATCTTCTGCGGTCAGTTCAATCAGGAGAGTACCCTCAGTAACTTCATCACCCTGACTCACCAGAATATTTTTAACTATTCCCGCTGAAGTACTGGGCACCTCAACTGAGGCTTTATCAGATTCCAGCAAAACAATACTTTCATCAATTGCAATGCTATCCCCTACTTTGACCAGAATCTCGGCAACCGTTGCCTTGTCCACCCCAATATCAGGAGTCGTAATTTGCATGCTTAGTTCTCCTCTTTATAATCAGCCACAGGATGTAACTCAGGCGTGATCTGTGGTGCCCAAGCGACCGGACGGTCGGTATCAAGTTCAAAGCTAGAAATCGCATCTTTCACTAAACGTGCATCAACTTCGCCTTCATCAGCCAGTTTTTTCAAGGTTGCGACCACAATATGAGCCGCATCGACACCGAAATAACTACGCAGATTGGCTCGCGTATCGGAACGACCATAACCGTCGGTACCCAAAGCAACAAATGGACGGTTATCTGGAAGATAAGCCCGGATCTGTTCGCTATATGCGCGCATGTGGTCGGTTGCTGAAATGACGATACCGTCTGTACCACGCAACTGTTTGGAGATCCATGGCTCTTTGGTCTCTTCTGCCAGTGGATGCAGGCGATTGTATTCTTCACAGGCCATGCCATCACGGGCAAGCTCATTAAAGCTGGTCACGCTATAGACATTAGAATGAATCTGGTATTCCTCACGCAGAATCTTCGCTGCCTTGATCACTTCACGCAGAATGACCCCAGAACCCAGCAGCTGTACACTGGCTTTCTCGTCTTCCTCAAGCAGGTACATACCGCGCTTGATTCCTTCTTCCACACCTTGCGGCATTTCAGGATGCTCGTAGTTCTCATTCATCACGGTCAGATAATAGAACACACGCTCCTGATTCACATACATACGCTTCAAACCGTCATGCACGATCACAGCCAGTTCATAACCGAAACATGGGTCATAAGCAACACAGTTTGGAATGGTACTGGCCAGAATGTGTGAATGACCATCCTGATGCTGCAACCCTTCACCGTTCAGTGTGGTACGGCCTGCGGTAGCACCCAGCAAGAACCCTTGTGCCTGTGCATCGCCTGCCGCCCAGGCAATATCACCGATACGCTGGAAACCAAACATCGAGTAGTACATGTACATCGGAATCATTGGCAGGTTATTGGTTGAATAACTGGTGCCCAAAGCTGCCCAGGCACTCATGGCACCGGCTTCGTTAATCCCTTCTTGCAACATATGACCGTCTTTGGCTTCACGATAATGCATCAGCTGTTCTTGATCTTCCGGAGTATATTTCTGACCATGTGCCGCATAAATACCCAACTTACGGAACATACCCTCCAGACCAAAAGTACGTGCTTCATCCGGTACAATTGGTACCACGCGGTCTTTAATTGCTTTTTCTTTCAGAAGTGCAGAGATTAAACGCACCATGACCATCGTAGTGGACTGTTCTTTGCCATTTGAACCCGCCAGCACCGAATCAAATACGGAAAGCTCAGGGATCGCCAGTTGTTCACTATCCTTGCGACGTGCAGGCAGATAACCACCCAGCGCTTCACGACGAGCCTTCATATATTTGATTTCAGGAGAGTTTTCACTTGGACGATAGAATGGCACTTCTTCCAGCTGTTCATCAGTGAAAGGAAGATTGAAACGGTCACGCACATATTTCAAAGAATTGATTTGCATCTTCTTGATTTGATGTGTTTTATTAACCGCTTCGATTTCCTCTGACAAACCATAACCTTTTACGGTTTTCGCCAGGATCACGGTCGGCTGACCTTTGGCAGTACATGCTTCAGCATAAGCGGCAAAAACTTTGTACGGATCGTGACCGCCACGGTTCAGATTATCAATATCTTCATCGCTTAAATCTTTCACCAGCTCTTTGGCTTCTGGATATTTACCAAAGAACTTTTCGCGTGCATAAGCACCACCTTTTACCTGGTAGCGCTGGAAATCGCCATCCACCGCTTCTTCCATCACGGCTTTCAGTGCACCAGATTTATCTTTCGCTAGTAATGGATCCCAGTGACGGCCCCACACGACTTTAATTACACGCCAGCCTGCACCGCGGAATAGCGACTCAAGCTCCTGAATAATCTTGCCATTCCCTCGCACCGGACCATCTAGGCGTTGCAGGTTACAGTTCACCACCCAGATCAGGTTGTCCAGTTTTTCACGACCAGCCAGAGAAATTGCGCCTAAGCTTTCCGGCTCATCCATTTCACCATCGCCTAGATAAGCCCACACTTTACGGTCTTCTTCTTTAATCAGCCCCCGGTTCATCAGGTATTTCTGAATATGTGCCTGATAAATGGACATGATTGGCCCCAGCCCCATCGAGACGGTCGGGAACTGCCAGTAATCTGGCATCAAATACGGATGAGGATAACTCGGTAAACCAATACCGCCCACTTCGCGGCGGAAGTTATTCAGATGCTCTTCAGTCAACCGGCCTTCCAGGAAAGAACGCGCATAAATACCAGGCGCACAGTGGCCTTGGTAATAAATCATGTCGCCGCCAAAGTGGTCACTGCTGGCACGGAAAAAATGGTTAAAGCCCACATCATACAAAGTTGCTGAGGAAGCAAAACTGGCCAAGTGGCCACCCAGGTCATCACCACTCTTGTTGGCACGTAAAACCATCGCCAGCGCATTCCAGCGAATCAGGGCCCGAATACGACGCTCCATGTCCGCATCGCCCGGCATGGCAGGTTGTTCTTCCACCGAAATCGTATTTAAATAAGGAGTATTCAAGCGCTGGATAGGAACATGCTTTGCAATTGCACGCTGATAAAGTTTTTCTAATAAAAATGCTGCGCGCTCGGTGCCTACATGTTGTAAAACCGAATCAAAAGCCTCTTGCCATTCTTGGGTTTCTTGCGCGTCTGTATCGCCATAAAACGCCATAATTCTACCGTTCCTAAAAGCCTAACCTAATTACTTATATGTATCATAATTTAGACTTGGGCAGGTATGGCCCTAGCTGAATGCGCCCTAGAGCTACTATTTAGCAGCTAAATACCTATTGACGTTTTATTACACAATACAACAAAAAATGGTCAATAACGTGCATTTAATATACTGCACGTATCATTTCAGATGATAATATAAAACATAAAAGCGATGAGCCTAAAGTTTCTCAATTCAATTTATATTGAAGAACTTTGAGAGCTAACCGCTTTTTGGAGGCAGAACGAACTGTAAGTTAGATTAAGCTAAAACAAGCGAGTCAAAGACTTAGGGTAACATTGCCAAATAAGTAGATGGATTTTTACGCTGACCGTCTTTAACCACTTCATAGTGTAAATGCGGACCCGTACAGCGACCTGTACAGCCAACGTTTGCAATATGTTCACCTGCTGTTACGCGATCTCCCACGCGTGCAATCAGACGCGATGCGTGTGCATAACGAGTGAGGTAACCATTGCCATGATTAATTTCCACATATTGACCATAGCCTGTACCCCAGCCTGATTTGGTCACAATACCCGGACCTGTGGCATAAATGGGTGTACCGCTTGGCGCTGCCAAATCTAAACCTGAGTGATTTTCAGCACGCCCTCCCATGGTACGACCGCCATAGTTTGAGCTTACACGTGCATTTGGAAGGGGATGGGCAATTAACCAGGAATACGGATTGCTGACAGAAGCTGCTCTGGATGGAGCCGAAGAGCGACCATATTTTTGTGCAATGGTTTGATTATTCAGCTCGACAGGCTTTTCACGCAGCTGAATATTTAATTTGGTCTGAGCAGGAACATCAATGTCATCTGGATGAGTATAAGTGCCCTGTGCAAGAGTACGCGTCAATTGCTCGATACGATCTGTTGAGCTATTTTCCTGACTTAAGTCCACCAAGTCTGCGAATGCTACCGAAGCAGCCGATGCCGCTAAAGAAAATGCCAACAAAATACGTCGCGTATGCATAAAAAACCTCTCTAAACTGCTTAATCGAGTTTCTTGAAGCTCTCTTCCTTGATATCCACTTTAAGAAGCGCATAAGATTAAGCCATAAACATGTAGGAATTATGTATATGTCAGAACCCGTCAACGTCTTTCAAAAAACAAGAAAACAGATCAAAACAGGAAACTTTACGTTTCTCTCAACCCAAGTAACTGCATGGCAGAAACTTACGAAACTCATACAACCCTTATTGCCTCAACCGGAACAATGGCAAGTTGCTTGCTATCAAAATGGTGTGTTAACAATTACTGGAGAGAACCAAGCCATGATCAGTCAACTGGCTTATCTTCAAAAACAGTATGTTTCACAACTCTCTCAAATAAATGAATTAAAAGATTTAACTAAAATTCAGGTCTGCCTGCGAAGTCCTGTGCAAGCGGAGCCGGTACTAGAGAAATCTAAAAAAACTTTAAATCCGGAAACACAAGAATTACTTCGTAATGCTGCCGACTTTATAAGCGACCCTAAGCTTAGCCAAGCTTTGTTACGTTTGGCAAGCAATAAAAAGTAACATCGCAATTAAATGTAATAATTTTGTCGCTGAAATTCATGTGACCGCCATCACAATAGCATTATTATTTTTTTACACACTAACATAAAGACAACGACTTATGTGACCTGGACATAGGGGATTGGACATTGAGTTGCGTCATCAAATGTTACAATTTCATAGCAACCTGGATCGCTTTTTACATTGCGTAAAAGCTGATTATTTAAGGCATGGCCAGATTTATAAGCATCGAATTTGGCAATAATCTGATGCCCCAGCAAGTATAAGTCTCCCACTGCATCCAGAATCTTGTGACGCACGAACTCATCCGAGAAACGCAAGCCTTCTTCATTAACCACCCCGGTATCATCTACACCAATGGCATTTTCCAGGCTGGCACCAAGTGCCAGATTATTGGCTTTCAAATAGTCCAGATCTTTCATAAAGCCGAAAGTACGCGCTTCACTAACTTCATAGACAAAGGTTTCTGTGGAGAAATCGATACTGGCAGACTGATGCTCTTTTTTAAAGGCAGGATGATCAAAATCAATGGTGAAATTCAGCTGAAAACCTTCGTGTGGACTAAAAACTGCCCATTTATCATCCAGCAAAGCTTCTACTGGCTTGATAATCTTGATGAACTTCTTTGGCGCATCCAGTTCTTGCAGACCGCCCTGCATGAGCAGATAAATAAAAGGTCCTGCACTTCCGTCCATAATTGGCACTTCGAAAGCTGAAACTTCAATAATCAAGTTATCAATTCCCAGCCCCGCAATGGCACTCATCACATGTTCAATTGTGCCCACCTTGGCATTTTCCTGCACCAGGTTAGAACACATAAAGGCTTCTTGGATTAATAAAGCATCAGCAGGAATGTCGACCGGCGGATTCAGGTCAATACGACGAAACACAATTCCCCCATCGGCATGGTGCGGCACAAAGTTAATTATGACTTTCTGCCCACTATGAAGACCGATTCCGCTCGCTTTCACGATACGTTGCAGGGTACGCTGTTTCAACATGCTTCTTTCATCTGTTCATCAACAAAACCGCTATACGTTAGCATATTTGGCCATTGATAAAAAACAAAAGGTGGCCTAAAAGCCACCTTTTATGTGCAAACATCGTAAACACATAATGTTACATGTTACTTACGCTGTTGATTTTTAAGATAATCCTGAATACTCATTGGGGTAGGACGTGGACTGGAAACTGAAGAAGTATTCACCACTGCCGCTCCTTCTTGATGCTGGCGCTGAATCGCAGGAACATCATCATCTTCAACTACAGCCTGTGGCGCAGCATTTGGGCGTGTAGCCTGTGCCGTGCTACGTTTTACCGGTTCTACCGAGTCAGCAGAGTTACGTGTTAAACCCGTTGCTATCACAGTCACACTAATTTCATCACGCGCATCCGGATCAAAGACCGTACCATAGAATACCTGACCTTCGTCCAGATCAACGATCTGGTTCACTACATCTGTGATTTCCTCAATTTCACCGAAGGTTACATCATCCCCACCAGTCACGTTAATCAGGATGCCTTTAGCATTCATGATCGTCACGTTGTCAAGCAATGGGCTGCGGATCGCCTGCTCTGCTGCCTGACGTGCACGGTTTTCGCCACGGCCCAGACCGACACCCATCATGGCATAACCACGGGTGCTCATAGCGGTTTTCAAGTCGGCAAAGTCAAGGTTAATATGACCTGGACGTACCACTAAATCAAAAATACTGCGTACTGCATTGAGCAGGACATCATCGGCTTTTTTATATGCATCTTTCATTGAAATATCACGGAAGACTTTCAATAGACGCTGGTTGGGAATAATGATCAGGGAGTCTACATGCTGCTCTAGCGCTTCAATACCCTTTTCGGCAGATTGCAGACGGCGTTTACCTTCAAAGTTAAAGGGCGTGGTCACCACACCTACCGTCAGGATACCCATTTCTTTGGCAATCTCAGCCACCACCGGTGCTGCACCCGTACCTGTACCACCGCCCATCCCGGCTGTGACAAATACCATATCGGTACCTTCAAGCTGCTGACGGATCAGTTCACGGCTTTCTTCTGCTGCTGTCTGGCCGACTTGCGGATTTGCACCAGCACCAAGACCTCGGGTACTTTGCTCACCCAGCTGAATCTTGAATTCGGCTTCCATGCGGTCAAGCGCTTGCTTATCTGTATTTGCACAAACAAACTTTACGCCTTGGATATCTGACTGCAACATGTGCTGAACAGCATTACCACCCGCGCCACCTACACCAAATACAGTGAAACGGGCTTGACCATTGCTATCACTATGATCGTCTTCAAAAAATTCAAATGAGGCCATGACCTATAAAATTCCTAATTCATAATTGGCAGTCACTAAGCCCGTACACTGCCTTAATCTTAATAAAATTGTTTTTAAGAATGCTGCTCAAGCTTAAACTTGTCAAGTATCTGCCCGATTAGCTACAACTTCTCAACAATATTCACAAAAAAAGTCGACTTAAAAAATAGACTTCAAAGTATCGTTAAAACCAAACCAAGCTCTTTTGACACGCCGTGCCAGTGATAATTGTTCTGCTTCGTCCGGTTCAACGATGGTATCTTGCGTATCGCTCTGGCTAAACATCAGCAAACCCGCTGCCGAGGCATATTGCGAACGGCGTAGTGCAGCCTGATGCTGCTCATCGGCATAAACCTGGACTGGCGGATTACCCAGATGCGCTGAGACGCCCATACTGCGGCGGACGAAACTCACCATGCCTTCAATATGACTGGCATCTCCGGTTAGTACCACACCATGATACAGGCCTTGTAATGCACCGCTATTCACCAGTTCCTCGCGAACCATGCCTATAATTTCTTCATAACGTGCAATAATAATTTCTGCCAGTTCAATCCGACTAATGGTCTGCGGGCCATCAATCCCCTGGAACTGGATCATATGTTCCGGCTTCACCACTTTCAGATCCACGCAGCCATATAACAATTTAAGGCGTTCGGCTTCTTCCGTGGTAGTTTGCAATACGGCAGCAATGTCACGGGTAACATGTTCTCCGCCACGCTGGAAGGTATGCGTTAAAGCCAGACGCCCATCCAGATAGACGGCGATATTGGTGGTTCCTGCGCCAATATCTACCAAGCATACGCCATATTCTCTTTCATCCTTAAGCAGACTGGCTTCAGCTGTCGCCAAAGATGAAATCACCATTTTTTCTACACCAATATTGGCCCCTTTTAACGCGCGATCAATATTCTGCATAGTACTGATTGGCAACATCATTAAATGGTAATGTCCGACCATTTTGTGTGCAGACATACGGATCGGATTCAGTACCCATTCCGGGGAATCATCTAGCTCAAAGCCGAGCGGCACCGCACTGACCAGATAATAGTCTGAGGTGACATGACTGGCTTTGGCCAGTTCTAGCGCCCGCACTACTTCGCTGGTGGTAATCGAGTGTTCGCTATTATCGATATTCGTACGGCCTGATGCATAAAAACTTTTTAATTCCGCACTCGGAATTGAGACCCAGGCAGAGTGGACACGACATTCGGCCATATCTTCTGCTTCTTGTACGGCGTTTTTAATGGCGGTAATGACTTTATCGAGACTAACAATTTTCCCTTTATTCATGCCTCGGTTACGAGCGGTCGCCATACCAATAACTTGGATATTGTCTGGCGCATGTACCTTACCAATCAAAACTGAAACTTTGTGTGTCCCAATGTCAATCGCCACAACCGAGGGAACAGCTTCATTCATTATTAACTACTACCATTACGTGTTTGTTAGATTTATGGCTTTAAGGCCTCTAATTTTTAAAGCCGATCATTATGGCTTTAGTGTGAGCTAATTCTCAACGCCCGTGTCATTAATGGTTACAATAAAGTCACCATTTACAATTTTAGGGGGTGACGAATTTTTCCACTGAATAGCCAATCCATTACGATAGCGCAGGTCGATGGCAGAAATTCTGGACCACACCGGCTTTAAGTCACTCTGAGCCAACTGGCTCAAACGTTGCAGCTTACTCATGGTCTGGTCTTTGTCAACAATGACGCGCAAGCCGGAATCAAATTGCATAAACCAGGTCATTCGTTCGGTTAAATAGAGTTCTTTTAGACGAATACCCTGGGGTAAGAATAACTGATTAATTTCATTATAACGGCGCATCATGGTATTGGCATGTGTAGAGGGCCCATGCAGCAACGGTAACTCAGAATAATTCTTTGGCGTGACTTCCGAGAAAATGATACCACTGTCACTCAGCAGACGTCCGGTACCCCAGCGCGCAATCGCATGATGCGGCATGACCCGTACCCGAATGGCATCCGGCCAGGCACGTGAGACCACCACCCGATCGACCCAAGATAGTTCCAAGGCCTGATCACGGATTTTCTCCAGATCTGAACTAAAGTAGTTTTCGGTCATCAAGGGTGCAATATGCTGCATGACCTGGCGTTCCTCAGCCGCTGAACGGGTGCCGGCCACCTTCAGTTCAGCAGTTTCGGCATGGGTCATTACATTATACAGCCCGAAAATCCCGCAAGCCAAGACCACCAATGCCACCAACAAGAATACCCAGCCTCCGAAGTTGGTCAGCTTTTCTTTGGGCGTTGGTGGCTTATCGTGAATTGACGTAATCGCAGCACGTTTACGGCGCATGGATGCAGGAAGTTGAGCCATAGTCTAGTATGCCGTACCGGTTAAAGTCTGTTCCAGAATCGCGACACAGAGCTCATCAAAACTGTAGCCGACTGCTGCTGCTGCTTTAGGCACCAGAGAATGGCTGGTCATGCCCGGGACAGTATTCACCTCTAGCAACCAGAAATTGCCTTGTTCATCCTGCATCGCATCAATACGTCCCCAGCCGCTTGCACCCACTGCCTGAAAAGCACGAAGTGCCAGCACCTGCAAGTTCTGCTCTTCTGCTTCTGTCAAGCCGCACGGAATGCCATATTCCACATCATTGCGGTTATATTTGGTTTCATAGTCGTAAAAAGCCACATCCTTAGGAGGCTGCAGGCGAATGACTGGCAGAGACTGTCCATTGAGTAAAACAATGGTAAATTCACGTCCCATAATCCACTTTTCTGCCATGACCACTGCATCGTGCTCAGTCGCTTTCACAATAGCTTCGCTAAAGTCTTCAATTTTTTCGACCTTACTCATGCCGATACTGGAACCTTCATGCACCGGCTTGATAATCAGCGGCAGACCCAAAGCCGCCACAATTTCTTCAGGATCCGAGTCTTTGCTCACAATACGATAAGGTGCTGTCGGCAGCTCCGAACCCTGCCAGACCTGCTTGGTCTTGACCTTGTCCATACCGATGGCAGAACCCTGCACCCCTGTGCCGGTATAAGGCACATTTAGCCATTCCAGCGCACCCTGAATCTGACCATCTTCACCACCGCGGCCATGCAGCACAATAAAAGCACGATCATAATTGACCAGCTCTGTGATGCTACGTTCCTGCGGATCAAAGCGCTCAGCATTAACACCTGAACGCACAAGTGCCTCAAATACAGCTGTACCACTATCTAGAGAAACCTCACGCTCTGCAGATTTACCACCCAGCAATACGGCTACTTTTCCAAATTTTGAAGCATTTGACACGTTTATATCCTTAAACTTTTTTCAATCTGATCTATTCAATCTCGCCACATCAGACGGATTATTTTACATATAAATGATTCTGGGCAAGTTCGAGCGAGATGGCTCCCACATTACCTGCGCCTTGGGTTAATAACAAGTCATTTGCTTGCAAGACCTTGTTCATCACCTGACTCAGATTCCCCTCAACCGTATCGATTAAAATTGGTTCAACTTCACCGCGTAAACGGATACTGCGCGCCAGGGCACGACTGTCAGCCCCCACAATCGGCTTTTCTCCGGCAGGATAGACATCCAGTAATAACAGCTGATCGACCTGCGACAATACATCGACAAAGTCATCAAAGCAGTCACGGGTACGGCTAAAACGGTGCGGCTGGAACATCATGACCAGACGGCGGTCCGGGTGGCTTTGACGTGCAGCTTTAATGGTGGCTTCCACTTCTTTGGGATGGTGACCATAGTCATCGACCAGCTGGACATCACCACCGTCGATCTCAAATGCACCTTGCACCTGGAAGCGACGACCGACTCCACTAAACCCTTCCAAAGCACGGCAAATTGCGGCATCAGAGACCCCCTCGTCCGTTGCAATGCCAATCGCGGCCAAGGCATTCAAGACATTATGCAGACCGGGCTGATTGACGGTAACGTCTAAAGGTTCACGGTCTTTACGCAGCACGGTAAAATGTGTACGCATCCCGTCCTGATTGACATTGACTGCACGAATGTCGTTATCTTCATTAAAACCATAGGTCAGCACCGGACGCGCAATACGCGGCATGATTTCCCGGATATTGGCATCATCGCCACACACCACGGCCAGACCATAAAATGGCAGCTTGTGCAGGAACTGAATAAAGGTATCTTTGAGCACATCGAAACTGCCCCCATACGTATCCATATGGTCGGCATCAATATTGGTCACAACGGCTGCCATCGGTTCCAGGTGCAGGAAAGAAGCATCTGACTCATCTGCTTCTGCCACGATATAACGGCTCGCACCCAAAGCAGCATTGACCCCCGTACGGTTCAGCAGACCGCCAATCACATAGGTCGGGTCCATGTTTTCTTCAGCCAGCATGCAGGTAATCAGACTGGTGGTGGTGGTTTTGCCATGGGTACCTGCGACTGCAATCCCATGACGGTAACGCATCAGTTCACCGAGCATTTCTGCACGGCGCACTACCGGAATACGATTCTCAATCGCCGCCTTAATTTCCGGGTTTTCCTGGTCAATCGCTGTAGACACCACGATGACATTGGCACCCTTGATATTGTCCGCTGTATGGCCGATATAGACCTTGATGCCATTTTCTTCCAGCTGAGCGGTGGTTTTAGACGCTTTAATATCTGAACCGGAGACTTTATAACCCTGGTTTTTGAGTACTTCCGCGATCCCGCACATGCCTGCACCGCCAATCCCCACAAAATGTATGTGTTTGATACGGCGCATTTCCGGCACTTTAATTAATTTCTTTGCTTGTTCAGCTGGCGTGGTTGGAGACATAATTTACTCGGATTACAATTCTTGAATGAAACGGACCACTTGTTGGGTCGCATCGGGTTGAGCCTGACAACGTGCTTTGACCGCCATCTCCATCAATAACTGACGGTTCAGCATCGACTCTAATAAGGTTGTTAAACTTTCTGGCGTCATACTGGCCTGTGGACAGATTTTAGCTGCGTTCAGATTGGCCAGGAATTTTGCATTTGCAGTTTGATGGTCATCAACGGCACTTGGTAATGGCACAAAAATTGCCGCCACACCGGCAGTTGCAATTTCCGTCACCGTTAAGGCCCCCGCACGGCAGATAATCAGGTCGGCATCACTATAGGCCTGGGCCATATCTTCAATAAAAGGCTGGACGTCAACCTGCAGATGAGCCGGTGCATCGGCATAACGTGCCCGGGTCGCCTCGGCCTGATTCTGGCCACACTGATGATAGATGTTTAGAGGCATCTGCAACTGTTTCAGGGCCTCGGGTACCCGCTCATTTAAGGCCTGTGCCCCCAAAGAGCCGCCAACAATCAGAATCCGTAGCGGCTGACCGGCTTTTTCCCGCTCCTGATAACGCCAGGACGGATTTAAAATTTCGGTAATTTCCTTGCGTACCGGATTGCCTGTGGTCACCACTTTGAGTTGTGCCGGGAAAGTCTCGGGAAAGGCCTGGCATACAGTTTTCGCCACACGCGATAATTGAGTATTGGTAAAGCCAGCGACCGCATTCTGTTCATGAATGAGTACCGGAATCCCCAGAAGACGTGCCGCCAGCCCCCCCGGTCCGGCCACATAGCCGCCAAAGCCAGCGACTGCATCGACTTTCAGACGCTTCATATGCTGCATGGCACTTAAAGTAGCTTTTAAAATTTTAAAAGGTGCCAGGGCTTTACGAACAAAACCGTTACCACGTACCCCTTGAATATCAATTTGATAAATAGGAATGTGATGATTTTTTAATAGACGGTTTTCCATGCCTGCCGGGGTCGCCAACCAAGACACTTGAATGCCTTGTTGTTGTAAATCTTTTGCAACGGCTAACGCTGGAAACACATGTCCACCCGTACCTGCGGCCATCATCATGACATGTTTAGGCTGTTTTTGTTGAGCGTCAGTCACGGTCTAATTCTTCAATACTAAAAATGGAACAGGAAATCTGATTTTAAGCAATCAATTGTAATCACAATCGTCAGGCCTTGAAAGGATATTTACTTTATTTCAACACGCCTTTAATTGTTTTTTTCATGCGAATTGAAAGTTTAAACTAGTTTTATTATCAGGTCTGCACTTTTCCATAGACTTCAGTGAAGTATCATGATCATTTTAAACTGTTTTCTGACGAAGAGAGTTATAGGTATAAAGAGACGATGACTTGGTTCTGCAAGGTTTTCTCTGGACAGTTGATCCTCTCTGCCGTCCTAGTGGCTTGCTGCGCTAAGGCTTAAAAAAATATAAATTTCGTTCATACTTCATGTTCTTCATACGTCATCAGTTTTTCTCAACTCACTCCTCGATTGCTTAGGGTTTGTTCGCAGTTCATACATAGATTACGCAATAAGCTAAACCTGAGCAGATAGGCCTAAAATGAAGAGACCAGGGGCAAGTTTCATAGCGAAATCTGAGAGAGTTTTGGTTACAAGAACAAAAACAAAGCATCGCTTGGTGCACCGCCCAATAGAGAACGAGCATAAATGAATTGCCAACAGACCCTAAATGGATTAACGCATTAGCGATGTCAACACTATCAATTCGTGATGTATGGATTATTTTGGCCGGCTATTTGGCGGCCGTATATGTAGGCAAACTTTTTGCAGTCATTCCCATCCCTCAACAGGATTTAGGCGGGAGCTTTACTCAGGCCGGTTCCTCGCTGGCTCTGGCACAGGGCGATGGCTATTTGCTCTGGGAGTGAGACATTTGCAGAGAAATTGCGCTTCAAACGCGGTCTAATGCTGGCTTTGATCATTTAGGCGGAACAGTATGACAGGAGGCTGGATTCAACCAACCGCAGCTTTATAATTTTTCTGCCTTATTGAAGGGATCGGATTTCTTAGCCTTGCTGTATACGCACCCGCTATTTTAAAACGCATCCGCCCACCGGACACACTAAATTTTAACAGGGCCCATAATTACAGCCAGTCTTGCCCTGCTAGGCATATTAACAACGCTGCGGTTAGTGGGGGTGAGTTAAGCGCTCTGCCCCATAAAAAAAGAGCCTGATTTCAGGCTCTTTTTAAGTTCCTAGATTCGCATTTAAACCTGACTGGCCCGACCGGCTTCAAGTACGGCAAACAGATCGTCCGCAATCGACGTGCCAAACTGGTCATCAATCTCACGAATACAGGTGGGACTGGTGACATTAATTTCTGTGACATAATTGCCAATTACATCCAGTCCAACAAAAACCAGTCCTTTTTCACGTAAAAATGGACCAACTTTCGCTGCAATGGCCTTATCATTGTCCGTAAGTGGGCGGGCTTCTCCACGGCCGCCTGCAGCCAGATTACCGCGCACTTCGCCATTTTGTGGAATCCGGGCCAGACAATACGGCACCGGTTCACCATCAATCATTAGAATACGCTTATCACCATCGACAATTTCCGGAATATAGCGCTGTGCCATAATCGGCTGGGTGCCATTATTGGTCAGTATTTCAATGGTTGAACCAATATTAATCCCATCCTGATAAAGACGGAAAATTCCGGTGCCCCCCATCCCGTCTAGCGGTTTTACAATCACATCCACATGCTGCTTCAGGAAATCACGGATCAAACTTTGCTGTGAAGTCACCAAAGTAGGAACCTGCAGTTCCGGGAACTGGGTCGCAAACAGCTTTTCATTACAGTCACGTAAGCTTTGGGGCTTGTTGATAATCCACGCCCCTTCACGTTCTGCCTGCTCCAGAATATAGGTGGTATAAACAAAGTTCATATCGAATGGCGGGTCTTTACGCATTAACACCACGTCATAGCTGGCCAGCGATTCTTTTTGTTTTTCGCCCAGCTCATAATAGTGCCCATAGTCTTCAAACACCTGTAATGGCGCGATCAGGCCAAAGGCTTTTCCCTGATCGATATATAAATCTTGCTGTAATGCATACCCTAATTCATGCCCACGGCGTGCCGCAGCCCATAGCATCGCCATGGTGGAATCTTTTTTCAGGTTTACATTTTCGATGGGGTCCATCACAACAAGTACGCGCATGTGTCTATGCTCTTTTTAAAAATGACTTGGCGAGCAGTATAGCCTGTGTGAATTCTTTTGTTTATGGTGATTTTGCATGACTTGTTTTGTATAAATACAAAGAGTTCTTGGGATAAAAGGAAAGTAGCAATGCAGCAGGCAATTATCGGCTTTCACCTGGATGAAGATCATCACTGGGTGGCAGAACTGGCATGTGGGCATGGGCAGCATGTACGCCACAATCCCCCCTGGCAAAACCGTCCCTGGGTAATAACCGAGCAGGGCCGTCAGGAAAAACTGGGGCTGCTCTTAGACTGCAAAAAGTGTGAGGAAACCGGCTCAATGGCTTAAGAGAAAAACCTAAAATCTCTCTCCCCTGCCAATGCTCACAAAAATCATGCAATTCCAGATTTGCTAATTTGCAGAACTATGCTTATGCTTTTATGGCTTCAGTATGCAGCAAGATAAGGTCAATGTTCGGCACACGGTTTGTAAAACAGCTCTGGTTGATGCTGCTGATGGTATTTGCCATCGGCTGGAGCGGTGTGTCTGTAGCATCCACCAAAACCATGCACCTGATCTTGCCTGCTGAAACCACCACCCATACGATGCCAATAGCAGCCAATCATGAGTTTCTGGATTCAGCTCATGAATCGCAGGCCTTTGCCTCGAGCCACTGTGACTCTGGAATCGCCACGCACCAGGACTGTCTGGATTGTGGCTATAGTGCCTGTCAAAGCCTGATCACGGGCTTAAATATGCATCCGCCTGAACTGCACAGCTTTAATATCCAGTTCGCAGAAAAAACCGCCCTCCCCATTTATAGCGCCCAGCATCTCGCCGGTTACTGGCAGGAAATTTTACGTCCACCCAAAGCTTGATCCTGATTTTTTAAATTTTTTATTAAATGAAGGATAAAGTTATGTTGATTAAATTTTCCCAATACCTGTGTCTGGGCATCTCGCTGATGTCGCCGTCTGCCATATTTGCAGCCGTGAAAGAATATCATCTGGTGATTGATGAAAGTCCGGTCAATCTCACGGGTAAAACCGTGCAGCGGATTAGTGTCAATGGCCAGTTCCCTGCGCCACTGCTTGAGTTTGAAGAAGGCGATGACGCGGTGATTCATGTCAAAAATAACCTGAAACATCAGGATAGCTCGATTCACTGGCATGGGCTGCTTTTGCCTGGCCTGATGGATGGTGTGCCTGGATTTAACGGTTTTCAGGGCATCAAGCCCAAGCAGGAATTTACCTATCGCTTTAAGGTTCGCCAGCATGGTACTTACTGGTATCACGCCCATTCCAAAGGTCAGGAACAGGACGGCTTATATGGTGCTCTGGTGATTTATCCCCAAGCCCAAACAGCGCTTCCTGCACATGAAAAAAACGAACGCGAATATGTAGTCATGCTGTCAGACTTTCATGAACAGGGCAGCCAGCAAATTCAGAATAACCTGAAAAAATCGGCCGAGTATTATCAAAACCAGCGTGAAACCCTGAGCGATGTCTGGAAACAGGTCAAACGTGATGGCCTTAAAGCAACCTGGTCGGACCGCAAAATGTGGAACCAGATGCGCATGCTAAAAACCGATCTTTCAGATGTCACGGGTTATACATTTTTGGTCAATGGAAAAACCCCGCAACAAAACTGGACGGGACAATTCCAACCGCATGAAAAAGTCCGGCTACGTTTTATCAATGCCTCCGCCATGTCTTTCTTTGATGTGCGTATTCCGCATCTGAAAATGACTGTGATCAGTGCAGATGGCCAACCGGTACAGCCAGTAGAAGTCGATGAATTCCGTATCGGCACGGCAGAGACTTATGATGTGGTGGTCGAGCCTACAGCTGCCCATTACCAGATTGAGGCCGAATCTATTGACCGTTCTGGTTTTGCGATTGGTAGCCTGCATAATGCTGCATTTCCAGCCAATACAGCGATGCATCTGCCAGCCTCACGCCCACGCGCTTTACTCACGATGGAAGATATGGGGCATGGCCAGGAACACAGCAACATGCAAGGCAGTGAACACTCGTCTATGCAACATACTGTAGCTAACGCTGATCAACACAGCCAACACAGCCAACATCATGATGCTCCGGCTTCTGCCCCAGAATCACAACCGGTCTATGGCTGGGCCAATGCCTCCACACCTGTTGGGCATAAAGCCTTGCAATATAGTGACTTAAAATCCCTGACCCCCCAAGCGGATACCCGCCCCGCAGAGCGTGAACTGGTCATTCGTCTGGGTGGAACCATGGAGCGCTATATCTGGACCATTAATGGTAAAAAGTTCAATGAGGCTGAACCACTGCAGGTCAAGTTTGGTGAACGGATCCGCCTGAAGTTTATCAATGACAGCATGATGGCACATCCCATGCATTTACATGGCATGTTTATGCAGCTGGAAAATGGCCAGTCTTCCTCGATGATGCCCAACAAACATACGGTAGTCGTACCGCCAGGAAAAACGGTGACCACCTTATTAACTGCTGACGAACTGGGAGAATGGGCAATTCATTGCCATCTGCTCTATCACATGAGTGCCGGGATGATGAACAAGCTGATTGTGGCGCAGGTCGATGACACTATAGCATCAGCGCCCACTGCTTCCCCGAAGTCCACAGTTAAACTGGCAGCCGAGCAAGGAGAGAACCATGCACATCACTAACCTCTTGTTAAGATCTATGTTAAGCACTGCCCTTAGCTTGGCCAGTTTCGCCACCATGGCAGCCAATGAACCTCATCATCACGGGCAGACAGCTCATGCTCCTCTGGTCACCTTACCGCAGCAACCTGAAAGGCAGCCGGCGATCAACGCTTCGGATAGCACACATGATCACCGTCAAGAACACGGTGGGCAGATTTATAGCCGGCTGGTACTGGACCAGAAATGGCAACTTAACTCAGATGGGGATGGCGCATTAAAATCAGACAACGAACTGCGGATCGGGACTGATGAAAACAAGTTGGTACTCAAGCTCCATGCAGACAAAGCCGAGTCTGCACAGGCCGAATATGATATCAAGACTTTATATAGTCGCAATATTTCAGACTTCTGGGATGCTCAGGCCGGCTTACGCTATCGTCAGGAAAATCTGGCTGCTCCTTCTACAGGCCAGCAGGTAGAACGTCTGGATGCTGTCTTTGGCTTGCATGGCTTGGCACCCTATTTTTTTGAAACTGAGGCATATCTGTATATTGGCGAAGATGATTTTGTCGGTCTCAGCCTGGAAACAACGCGTGATCTGCTACTCAGCCAGAAGCTGATTATACAACCTTATGCCGAACTGGATGTGGTGCTGCAGGATCAGGCACGTAATGCCAAAAAGACTGGCCTAAGTCACGCAGTTCTTGGGCTGGAGACCCGGTATGAAATCAATAAAAAAGTCATGCCCTATGTAGATATTGCCTATCAGTACGCTAAGGGAGATGACAAAACAGCCTGTCAGGAGAGTACAGACTCGGAACAAGGCTGGTGGTATGGCGCAGGCCTGAGAATGATCTTCTAAAGCCATCAGGTGAAGGATTTAACCTGAGTGAAGTAGCACAACGATTTCCGCGAAGTTCACAGCTTTCACTTGTTTTAATAAGGTTTTAAATTAGATTGCTGTGAACCTAGCGCTATTCGCTGCGCGCTTATGAGACTGTCAAAACTTTCGATCCTACTTAGGCTCATGATCATACTGCTGAGTCGATTGGAATCCCTCACCCTAGATTTGAGAAGCACGATCAAATCATGACCAGCGATTTTTTAGTGGATACACATAATTCAATAACACCTAAACTTGTAGTCCAAGGCACATATTCAAATACTCTCAATGCCCTACGTGCAATAGAAAAGATAGAATGAAGCAATGTCTGATTAAATGGCTCGGCTCGCTTTTGCCTAGCTTTCAAATGTACCAGTCATATAGATATCAAAGAATGCTTAGTTTCTCTAAACTCCGAAGGTGAAATCCCCACCCATTTTTTAAAAGCACGTGTAAAATTGGTGGGTTGTTCATAACCTAAATATTCGGCAATTTGCTGAATACTCATATCACTTTTCGTCAGTAAGTCTTTTGCATCATGTAATCTAATTTCATCCAAAAGACTGGAATAGGTTGTCCCTACATTGTGTAAGTTTCGTTTAAGTGTACGACTTGAAACCGCCATACTTTCTGCAATTTCCTCTAAACTTGGATAACCTTTTCTTGGCGTTAAAATGAGTTTAGACTTTACTTGTAAAGTTATGTCACTGATTTTCAGGACGAAATATTGCTGCTCGATTTTACATTGTTGCAATGCTTGCTGATAGGCAATTGGATCGGCCATGTAGATTGGTATATATAACATTTCCGTTTCAAAATGAATCATATTATTCGGCTGATTAAATTGAATAGTGGGGAGCATCTGCCGGTATTTAGCGTGATAGTTGGGTTCAGACCAGTCAAAGTCTATACCTACTTTTGAATAATCCTCATGTGTTAGAAACTTAGCAGCCTGTACAGCCCCGATCATTATGCATTCATAAAAAAAACGTCTTAATATAAAAATCTGCTCCGCTTGACTCGCCATGATGGGATGTAATTCTTTAATTTCTAAAGAAGACTGATTTGAGTTCTCATGAAAAGTAATTTGATAATGTCGCAAACGCATCGTAAAAAACTGTAAAACCAGTTCAATGGCCTGTTTTAAATTCGCACAACTCATTAGGGCAAATCCCATAGGACCATGAGCTGTCAACCGAAGTGCTACCCCATATTCATAACCCAGCCCATCATGATCAGTGAGTTGCAGGCTTTCCCAAACCAATCGTGACCATTGTCTCGGGGTAATTCTATCCTGTAGTAAAGCTTGGTGTGGAATTCTACTTTTTCTGAGCAGGTCGGTACTGTCTATCCCTTTCTTCGCCATGATTTCAAGCAAAATAACAGCATAGGAAACTGGAATACTGGCACTATTTAGAAGAAAAGGATCTTTCATCTTTTTGCTTTTAATTTTTTTTGTCCCAAATTGATCAGTAGTATGGCTCAAGTCCATCTCACGCTCAAGTTCTGTTCGATGAATACTCTATCTATTATTTTGAAGAGATATTCTTATGGCACTGCCAAAAGCAAATTCAGATTTTAGAGTGGTGATTACCGGTGCTTCATCAGGGATTGGTGAGGAGCTGGCCAAACAATTTTCAAAAATGGGCTATTCATTGCTTCTGGTGGCTCGTCGCGTTGACAAGCTTGAACAACTGGCCCACAGCCTGAAACAAAACACGCCGTCGAAGTCGATTTATATCCATGTGACCTGGCTGATCGTCAGGCAAGAAGTAAATTGAAGGCGTTTTTAACTACCATTCAGGTTTCAGTTTTATGCAATAACGCAGGCTTTGCGACCTTTGGTGCCTTACAGGAACTCGATCCTGAACGTGAAGCAGAAGAAGTAGAAGTCAATGCCGTCACCGTCCATGATTTAACCATCGCTGTACTCCCCCAAATGATTGCACGTAAATCAGGCGCAATTTTAATTGTGGGATCAACCTCTGGACATCAACCCACACCGGCCAACGCAACTTATGCAGCAACCAAAGCCTTTGCAAACTCATTTGCTGAATCATTACATAGTGAACTAAAAGGCACCGGTGTCAGTTGTACTTTACTTGCCCCGGGACCGACCCGTACAGAATTTACCGAAACAGCAGGCATCAGCAAAATTGAGGGGGTTGGTGGTCAACTGGTGTGGGTCAGTGCTGATCGCGTGGCAAAACAGGCCATTGAGGGCATGCGCTGTAATAAACGGATTGTGATTCCGGGCTTACTGGCTCAAGTCCAAACTGTTGGCGGGCGTTATACCCCCCGCGTGATCTTATTGCCGATTCTCAAACACGTTTTTTCGAGATTAAAATCATGAAGCAGTTTATTCAGGATATAAAAACGCCTTTGGCATTGGCCCGTTTAGGCAAGAAAATTTACCACAATGCCCAATATCTGACTGCAGTGGTTGAAGTCGATCCGAAGAAAATGGCGAAATGGTTACCCTCTGGCATGACTTTGGCAAAACCCTATCGTGCCGATTTATTCTGCGCTTATTTTCCTGACAATGTGTATACAGGCGCCTATCACGAGGCCGGTTTATTTGTGCATATCAAGGTCGGTAAAAAATACGGCATTTTCTGTCCGTGGATGATTTTGGACGATGACAGAGCGATGATTATTGGCCGTGAACTGTTAGGCTATCCGAAAAAAATCGGTGAAATCGACTGGCACAATACGGGTACACATATTGTCACCAAAGCGACACGCCGAGGCTCTACTTTAATTGAAATGAAGGCGGAGTTGGGCGCTATATTAGCTCATGCCCCGCCCATTTTAGGTTTACCACATCGCAATATTTCAGGCGGTTTAGGCTTAGGCATTCCCAAAGAAATCCGTTTTACTCCCATCGAACATCCTATTGAAGTCCGCCAAGTCAAAATGCAGCTTCAATTCAATGGCAATGAGAATGATCCATTGCATGATATGGGATTGGGAAATGTGGTTGAGGCACGCTTGCACCGGGTGGACTTATCGGGTGGTTTCATTCCACCAATCCAGCTGCCACGCTTAAGAACACCGCTGTTTTTACTACGACAATTTAACCCACGTATTCTTTGAAAAAAACGACTATAAACAGGTGAATTTTATGAATCAGCATGCAAAAGAAAATGTAGAAGTTAATGTTCTGGCCCAACCATTAAAACTGGCATGTGGGATCAGTATTCCAAACCGTATTGCAAAAGCAGGCATGAGTGAGCAATTGGCTGATCGTTTTGGGGTACCGACTACCGATTTACAGCAACTTTATGCAGTATGGGCAAGAGGCGGTACAGGTCTGTTGGTCACCGGCAATGTCATGATTGACCATCGAGGTCTGGTTGAGCCACGTAATGTCATTCTTGAAAATGATCAACACTTACAGTCGTATCGTTTATGGGTAAAAGCAGTACATGCCAATGGTGGCAAAATCATCATGCAGATTAACCATCCGGGGCGTGTTGCGGTGTTACCTTTGCTGAAACGTCCTGTTGCACCATCAGCTGTAGGTTTAGACCTGCCTGCAATGAATATTATCCGTATTCCAAAAGCCATGACCGAAGCTGAGATTTTGGAGCAGATTCAACGCTTTGCTAAAACTGCAAAATTGGCGATACAAGCGGGCTTTGACGGTGTGCAAGTCCATGCAGCGCATGGTTATCTGATTTCGCAATTTTTATCCCCCTTGGCAAATAAACGGACCGATCAATGGGGCGGGACTGCTGAAAATCGTCGTCGTATCCTGATTGAAACTGTACGAGCCGTTCGTAAGGAAATTGGCGCTGACAGGATTTTAAGCGTCAAACTGAATTCAGCAGATTTTCAAAAAGGTGGATTAAGCCAACAGGAATCTTTAGAAATTGCGTTAGCTCTGGAAGCAGAAGGCATTGATCTTCTCGAAATTTCAGGTGGGAATTATGAATCACCGGCACAATTGGGTTATGCAGCGGACCGTCAGGCACAAAAAGATGCTTATTTTATTGATTATGCAAAAGCATTAAGGCAGCAAAGTCAGCTTGCCTTGATGCTTACGGGTGGAATCCGTCAAAACAGTACTATGCAGCAGCTGATTGCCGAAAATACCGTTGATTTGATCGGTATGGCACGCCCTTTTGCAATGCAACCGGATTTGGCAAAACAGGTGCTGGCAGGTAAATCGGTACAAGCTCAAACCAGTGTACCCTCTATTGGTTATAAACCTGTCGATGCTTATTTACAGCTGGCTTGGCATGCGATGCAATTTAAGCGGATCAGCCAGGGTTTAAACCCCAAAGGCAGTAAGGGTTTGATTCCAACATTCCTACGCTTTGGTCCTCAAATGGGACTGAATATCCTTACGCAAAAATAATAAAAGGACTTCACCATGAAAAGTCTGATTAGCGAAACGCATAGCATTACCCCCAGACGTCCAGCTTTTGATTTTTCCAAAAGCTCTTTACACTGGATCAAGGATGACCCGATTGCATCCAATATATTGAATGTGATTCATCCCATCACACCTGCACCTGAGCGTTGGTTCTGTCAGACTTTTCGTGAGGCTTTGCCTTATATTCAAGATGAAAAACTCAAACAAGCAGCCATTGCCTTTATCAAACAAGAAGCCAGCCATAGCTACGGTCATACCTTGGTCAATCGCCAATTACACATCGTTGAACAGCATTTACAGGATTATCTGAAACTGCTCGACTGGATTTTTGATGACATGATCGGTTCCAATCCCTTGGGGATCAAACTTAAAAATGAAAAATTAAAAAAACACTGGTTAAAAACCCGTTTAGGGATGGTTGCAGCCGCTGAACATATAACGGGTGTGTTGGGTCACTGGGTATTAAATGCGGAAACCCTTGAAAAATCTGCGATAGAAATTGAACTGTTTAGGTTATTACAGTGGCATGGTGCAGAGGAAGTTGAACACCGCGAAGTTGCTGATGCCATGTTTAGATCTATGAGCAATAGCATTACATTGCGAACAGCTTCAGCCGTTTTTATATTTCCACTTTTTTCGATACTCGCCATCCTGGGTATTTATCAAATTATGGAGAAAGATACTGAATTTCCTCAACCATTTAAAATCCGCGATTATTTACGGGCTGCACGTCAAGACCGAGTACCGAAAGCCCAGATGTTATTGAAAGCAGGTATGCGCTATTTTAATCCCAAGCATTCCCCCCTGACTGAAGGAAATACACAGCAGGCTTTGAACTTTTTGAAAAAAATGGGAAGCTAGTCAGTCAGTGAGAGCCTTAAGAAGGCTCTTTTTCTTAAGGTTTATACGGATCAACTCAAGCTATTGTATGACTTGGATGAGTATTGATTCGGTGATCAATCAAGGCAATCTCACTTCTTATTCTTTAAAATTAGCTCAGCATGGTGAACTTCCAGAAAAAATAGAGATAGAATGAACGCTCTTCGAAGAATTTAACTATTGATTTCTTGTCTGAGTATGAAACTTTATTTTTTCTTCTCTTATTATGGAACTATAAATATCAATGCGACCAAGATGGCCCAGTATGAAAATTTATTATTCTCGTACAAGAAACTGGCCTTTTTCTTTCCATGGAGAATATAGAAATGACTAAACTGACCTGTTTCAAAGCCTATGATATTCGCGGCAAATTAGGGACTGAACTGAATACCGAAATCGCCTATAAAATTGGCCGTGCCTATGGACAGATTTATCAGCCTGAGACAGTGGTGGTAGGTTGCGATATCCGCTTAAGCAGCGAAGACTTAAAACAGGCGACCATCCGTGGCTTAAATGATGCAGGGGTCAATGTGCTGGATCTGGGGATGACCGGCACGGAAGAAGTCTACTTTGGCGCGTTCCATCTGGATGTACAGGGTGGGATTGAAATCACCGCCAGTCATAATCCGATGGACTATAACGGCATGAAACTGGTGCGTGAAAATGCTCGTCCAATCAGTGCAGATACCGGCCTAAAAGACATTCAAGCGCTGGCCGAGAGCAACCAGTTTATTGAAACTGCGACCAAGGGCACGGTTCAGACATACAATATTCTGCCTGAATTTATCGATCACCTGATGACTTATATTGATCCGGCCAGTCTCCGTCCAATGAAGCTGGTGGTCAATGCCGGTAATGGGGCTGCAGGCCATGTGATTGATGCCCTTGAAATCAAGTTTAAAGCGCTCAATATTCCTGTTGAATTTATCAAGATTCATCATGAAGCCGATGGCAACTTTCCCAATGGTATTCCCAATCCGATTCTGGTGGAAAATCGTGCCAGTACCCGTGATGCAGTCATAGCCCATGCGGCAGATATGGGGATTGCCTGGGATGGGGATTTTGACCGTTGCTTCCTCTTTGATGAAAAAGGCCAGTTTATTGAAGGCTATTATATTGTCGGTTTACTGGCACAGGCCTTTTTGCTCAAACAGGCGGGTGAAAAAATTGTGCATGACCCCCGTCTGGTCTGGAATACCTTTGATGTGGTCGACCAGTATCAAGGAACTGCGATCCAGTCTAAATCAGGCCATGCTTTCATTAAGGATGTGATGCGCGAACACAATGCAGTCTATGGCGGTGAGATGAGTGCCCATCACTATTTCCGTGATTTTGCCTACTGTGATAGTGGCATGATTCCCTGGTTGCTCGCCATCAGCGTTGTCTCGGAAACCGGAAAATCTCTTTCTTCGCTGGTGGAAGAGATGATCGCCAAATTCCCGTGTAGCGGAGAAATTAACTTTAAAGTCGAAGATACTCAGGCCACGATCCAAAAAATCTTTGAGCATTATGCTGAGCAAAAACCTGAAATTGATCAAACCGACGGAGTCAGCCTAAATTTTGGTACCTGGCGTTTTAATGTCCGGGCATCCAATACTGAACCGTTATTGCGTTTAAATATTGAAAGTCGCCGTGATCAAAATCCACGCCCGATGCAAAGTTATATTGATGAACTAACCCAGCTGATTCAGGGTTAAAAAAAATGGGAGCTTTATGACTCCCATTTTTTATTCAAGCTCCAGCTTTTACCGGTAGCCTTCTGGATTCTGCTTTTGCCAGTTCCAGCTATCTGCGAGCATATCCTCCAGAGTGTATTGCGGTGTCCAGCCCAATTCCTGTACAGCACGGGTATTGTCAGCAAATGAAATCGCGACATCACCTTCCCGACGCCCGACCAATTCAAATGCAATATTGACCCCGTTGACCTGTTCAAAAGTATTTTTGACCTGAAGAACAGAAATTCCGTTACCTGTACCAATATTCCAGGCACGGCAACCCTGTGCATTCAAACGGTTGTTTAATGCGCATAAATGCGCATTGGCCAAATCTACCACATGAATATAGTCGCGCACCCCTGTTCCATCAATAGTGTCATAATCATGACCGAAAATAGACAGTTTGTCCCGACGCCCGACCGCCACCTGCGTCACATACGGCATCAGATTATTGGGGATTCCTTGAGGATCTTCACCGATCTGCCCGCTTTTATGGGCACCCACCGGGTTAAAATAACGCAGCAAGGCAATCGACCAGCGCGTATCTGCAATTGCGGCTTTTTGTAATAGTTGTTCGACTATCAGCTTGGTATAACCATAGTTATTGCTGGGCATACCGGTAGGCATCTGTTCATTTAAAGGAGAACTATTCGCTTCATCATAGACGGTGGCTGATGAACTAAACACCAGCTTAAATACACCGGCGCGCTGCATGGCCTGCACCAGGCTGATGGATCCGGCAATATTGTTATCGAAATAGGCCAGTGGAATTTGCTGGCTCTCGCCTACCGCCTTTAAACCAGCAAAATGAATTACTGCATCGACCGGATTGTCCTGAAACAGCCGATCGAGTAACTGGCTATCCCGAATATCGCCTTCAACAAATGTCAGGTTTTTTTGTGTCAACTGCTGTACACGTCTTAAAGATTCAGCAGAACTATTGGATAAATTATCCAGCACAATCACTTCATGTCCGGCAGTCAATAACTCTACGCAGGTATGTGAGCCGATATAACCCGCCCCACCCGTCACTAAAATATTAGCCATGCTGCTTTCCTAATAAAATCTGAATTAAACCTTGAGTCGAACCATCTAGACCCTTCAAACCCGTCTGCTCCCCATTCAGGATCGGCAGGAGCTGATTGGCAATCTCCTTGCCTTTTTCAACGCCCCACTGGTCAAATGGATTAATATTCCAGAGCACCGACTGCACAAAGACTTTATGTTCGTACAATGCAATCAACATCCCCAGACTATAAGGATTAAGTTCCTGTAATAAGAGGGTGCTGCTAGGCTGGTTGCCTTCATACTGCTTGTAGCTTGGCAGATTTTGTAGCTCGGTCTGATCCAGAGCATCATTGCCAAAGGCCAATAAGCGCGACTGGGCCAGACAGTTAGACAGCGCCAGATGATGCTGTTCAATTAAGGACTCTGCATTATCCGCATAGGTAAACTGCTGGCTGTTATAACGCTGAATGGGTGCAATAAAGTCACAGCTGACCGCTTGGGTTCCCTGATGCAGTAACTGATAAAATGCGTGCTGGGCATTCGGTCCGACTTCGCCCCAAATAATCGGGCAGGTATCCAGTTGCACCTTGTCGCCGTTGCGTTGAATCGATTTCCCATTCGATTCCATTTCCAGCTGCTGTAAATAAGAGGCAAAATATTTTAAGCGTCCGTCATAAGGCAGAATCGCATGGGTCTGAATATTCAGAAAATTGGTATTCCAGGCCCCCAATAGTCCCATCAGCACCGGAATATTCTGTTCCAGGGGCTGATACTGAAAATGCTGGTCCACTGCATAAGCACCGGCAAGCAGCTGTTTAAAACCCTCGACCCCGATGCTTAAGGCAATAGGCAAACCGATACAGGACCAGAGAGAATAACGTCCACCGACCCAATCCCATAACAGTAGCTGGTTCTCTGCTGCAATCCCCCATGCGGTCATTTTTTCAGGCTTGGTAGATACCCCGATAAAATGATGCTTCAAAATATAAGGATGCTGTCCCAGTGCCTTTTCCAGCCATAAACGCACCGTCTGGGCATTAGATAAGGTATCAATCGTTCCAAAAGACTTGGAAGAGATAATAAACAGGGTGGTTTCTGGACGCAGCTGATGCAGCAGGTCCGATAACTGACTGCCATCCATGGTCGAAACGAAATGTACATTTAGCGGCCGGGCAGACGGATATTTAAAGTCGGACAGGGCATGCGTCACCATTAACGGTCCCAGGTCTGATCCACCGACGCCAATATTCACCACATCCTGAATGACTTCACCCGTGGCACCCCGGCGCTGTCCTGCATGAATCTGCTCGACCAGCATATACATGCGGTCCAGTTGCTCATGCACTTCTGCGGCCTGCTCGGCATGTCGCGAATCGTCTTTGGGCAGGCGTAAAGCCCAATGCATAGCAGCACGCTGTTCAGTATAATTGATGCTCTGGGTTGAAAATAAGTCTCCAATCCAGGAGCGCAGATGGTTGGCTTCTGCCCATTGAATCAGGTGCTGCATTACCTGCGGATTGATCCGGTGTTTACTATAGTCAAAAATGACCTGTTCAAACTGCAGGGAATATTGCTTAAAGCGTGTCGGATCTGCTTCAAACAGCTGTCTTAAATGTAGCGATTCAATTTCATTTTTAACTGCATAAAGTTTTTTATACAGGTCTTCTGTTTGAGGATTTTTCAGCTGATCTAACATTAGCGTCCCACCCCGATATAATTAAAACCACGCGCCTTGCTATAAGCAGGATCATAGAGATTACGTCCATCCAGAATCAGGGGATGTTGCATCAGTTTACTTAAGTGCAAATAGTCCGGACTGCTGTATTGTTTCCAGGCAGTCAGCAAACACAGGGCATGTGCTCCTTCAGCGGCCTGATATTGATCCTCACATAAAATCAGGTCATCTCGTGTACCATATCGAGACTGGATATTGGCCAAGGCTTGAGGATCATGCAGTTGCACCGTCACTCCCTGTGCCCATAAGGCTTCCAGCATGGCATGCACCGGAGACTGCTGGATACTCGGGGTATTTTCCTTAAAGGCCCCCCCCCAGATCGCAATCACTTTCCCTTGTAAATCTCCCCGGAAATAATTCCACAGCTTGCGAAATAAAAACTCCTTCTGCTGCTCATTAATTTCCCAGACCTGCCCCAGCAACTGGCTCTTCACTCCCGAGTCTGCTACAGCATGGGTGAGCGTGCGGATATCATGAGAAAAGTTTTCACCGCCAAAGCCCACGCCCGGGAACAGGTAGGCAGCCCCAATCCGGCTATCTGCGGTCATGCCCTGACGGACCTGCTCAATATCAATGCCTAGTTTTTCGGCAACCCGGGCCAGATCATTCATATAACTGATGCGGGTCGCCAGCATGCCGGAAATACTGAGCTTGGTAAATTCTGCATCGAGAATCGGCATAAACAGGTATTGCTGGGCACGCGGAAATAGAGGTCTGAGCAGTTCTTTAATTTTGAGCTGCACTTCTTGACGGTCACAGCCTACAATCAGTTGGCTAGCCTGTACAAAACTCTGCACAGCATTACCTTCCTGAATAATATCAGGTAGATAAACCCAATCATCATTGGGAAGAGAGTGCTGAAAACGCTGTGTGCCTTGTAAGCCCAAGGTAGATGCATTAATCATCAGTTTCGGATGCGCCAAACAGGCATGGCTTAAGGTATCGACCACCTGGAGGGCCAGTGTTTCTTCAGTCGGATTAAAACTCAGAAAAAACACATCCTGATTAAAATCCAGGTGCTGAAAGTCACAATAATTTAAAAACCGGGATTGCTCCTGCTTTTGGAGCAGAAAATTTAAGGACTCATCCTGAAAATTCGGCGGCGGCTCATCGGCCGTAAAGCTATTACACCACACCACCTGATGACCGCATTCAGACAAAAGAGCAGCAAATACCCCTGAAAACAGGGTTCTTCCTAATATTGCGACCTTCATAATCTTCCTTTGTTATTGTGCCAGTTCCTGAATCAGTGCCTTAAACTCAGCTCCAAGTTGAGGATGATCAACCCCATAGTGTAAAACCGCCTTGAGATAACCCAGCTTGCTCCCGCAGTCAAAAGTCTGGCCTTGCATACGATAAGCTTCAACCGGATCAGTTTGCTGTAACAGGGCAATCGCATCGGTCAGCTGGATTTCATTGCCTGCACCTTTGGGAGTCTGCTCCAGCAGCTGCATGATTTTTGCCGGCAGAATATAACGGCCAACCACTGACAGATTAGAGGGAGCCGTTCCGATGGCCGGTTTTTCTACAATCCCCTGCATCACGATGCTTTCGCCTTCTGCTGGCGAATGCGCGACATCCACAATGCCGTACTGATCGACCAGATGCTCAGGCACAGCCTCGACCATAATCTGGGCAGCCTGTGACTGCTCATAATGCTGGATCATACGGGACAGATCATTGTGTTGCTGCTGATCTTTGACCAGTACATCAGGCAGCAATACCGCGAAATCATCCTCGCCAATCACGGCTTTGGCACACAGGACCGCATGGCCCAGACCTAAGGGCTGTGGCTGACGTACACTCGTCACACTCACGCCCGCCGGCAAAATTTCAGTAATTTCCTTCAGCAAATCGGTTTTCTGTTTTTGCGCCAGGGTGGTTTCAAGTTCAAAATTACGGTCAAAATAATTTTCAATCGATGCTTTGGAACTATGAGTGACTAAAATAATCTGTTCAATCCCGGCAGCAATCGCTTCTTTCACCACATATTCAATTGCAGGACGGTCAACCACCGTGACCATTTCTTTTGGAATTGATTTACTGGCCGGTAAAAAACGGGTACCTAAACCTGCAACAGGTAAAATCGCCTTCTTAATCATATGGAATAACCTGACCTCAATATTTTAATTCACTTTCACTTCTTTACCACGTTGATAACCATCAACATAGTGCTCCAGCTGGCTTAATGCCCAATCAATATCCGATTGCACTGCAGTTAACGCATTAAAGCGCTCAAAAACCTGCAATAATTCATCCAGAGGATACATTTTTTCATAAGAACGTAAAATCCGGCTGTGTTGTGTCACTTCGGTATTATCTGCATCAATGAGTAATTCTTCGTAAAGTTTTTCGCCAGGACGTAAACCCGAGTACTGGATTTCAATATCGCCCGCCTGACTGCCAGCTTCTCGCACTTTCAGGCCACTGAGAGCAATCATCTGACGGGCCAGATCCTGAATCCGTACCGGCTCGCCCATATCCAGCAGGAAGACATCTCCGCCCTGCCCCAGCGCACCGGCCTGAATCACCAGTTGAGAGGCTTCGGGAATGGTCATAAAGAAACGGGTGACATCGGGATGAGTGACCGTAATCGGGCCACCTTTGGAAATCTGCTGTTTAAATAACGGCACCACTGAGCCCGAAGACCCCAGCACATTACCAAAACGGACAATACTGATCTGGGTCTGATCCTGAGCTTCCGCCATGGCCTGACAATATAGCTCGGCCATCCGCTTGGTCGCCCCCATCACGTTGGTGGGACGTACGGCTTTATCGGTTGAAATTAACACAAAGGTTTCAACGCCTTTCTTCACCGCAGCATTCACACTAAAGGCAGTTCCAACGGCGTTATTTTTTAAGCCCGCCAGTGGATTACACTCAACCAGTGGCACATGTTTATAGGCAGCGGCATGATAAACCGTTTGTACCTGATACTGCTCGATGACGCGTTCCAGTTTGGCTTCTTCTAAGACTGAACCCAAAATTGGAATAATTTCACAGCTGGCGGTGAGGCGTAACTCTTTTTCAATACTATAGAGGGCGAATTCAGTCAGTTCATAAATCACAATTTTGGCAGGCTGATTTTTGATAATCTGGCGGCAGAGTTCTGAACCGATCGATCCACCAGCACCGGTGACCATCACGACTTTATGCTTAATATTTTTTTCCAGTAACTCGGCCACAGGAGGTACCGGATCACGGCCTAACAAATCAATAATATCGATTTCCTGAATATCAGAAACGCGAATTTCACCATTGACCAGCTTGGTTAGCCCGGGAATTTCTGTAATTTTTAAATGAGCCGGTTCCAGAAACTTGATAATTTCACTTTTACGGCTACGCCCAACCGAAGGCAGGGCAACCAGAATTTCATCAATACCCAGTTTAGCCAGACATTTGAGCGCAACCTGGGGCGTATAGACGGGTATTCCGCCAATATTCTGCCCACTTAAAGAAAGATTATCATCTATAAAAAATACCGGTAAATGCTCATCGGAACGGTACAAGGTGGCTGCCACTTGCTGCCCGGCATCCCCTGCGCCATAAATCGCAATTCTTTTTTTGGGTATACCGGACTGTAAATAGGAACGGACAATCAGGCGAATTACCCCGCGACTCAACCAGACCCAGGCAAACATCATAAAGCCAAACATCAGGGGGATGGATGTTGGAATAAAAGCATGGGTGCTATAAGCCAGTAAATACAAGCCTGTTACGGTCAGAATGGTCGCCAGCCCGAGTTTAACAATAAAAAATTCATTAAACGTACGAACAATAAACTGGTAGCTTCCGCTCACCAAGAGGGCCACGACAGCAATTGCACTTACCCAAAGCGCACCAAAAGGGATATTGGGAACCACTTCTGCGCCCAGATCGAACTGGCGAATGGCATAACATAGCCAGATCAGCACAGGGAAAATACAAAAATCAAGTGCTACCAGGAAGATCTTTTTGGCAGTACGAGGAGATTCGACTAAAGGTAGGATGATTGATTTCACGTGAGATGTCTTCTCAAATTTATTTATAAGTTTTAAGCAACTCTTAGCTAAAAAGCAGGCTAAAAGCTAAACAAATATATAAAATGCACTGTTGATTGCACATTTTATATATTTAAGCTGTTAAAAAGTTATATACGACTAATCACCTGACGAATGCTGTGCTCAGATGCCTGAATATTATTTTCTGTTAAGGTCGGATGAACTAAAAACATTAAGCTGGTTTCACCCAGTTGTTGGGCATTCTTGAGACGCTCCTGAGGACGCCATGCTGTGCCATCAAATGCACGCTCCAAATACACTTCTGAGCAAGATCCACTAAAACATGGTACATCTAGAGCATTAATTTCTGCCATAATCCGGTCACGTGACCAGTCTGCGGGTAAAGCCTCTGTATTGACCTGCACATAGCATTTATACCAAGCATGCGTATAGTCAGCATCCGGTGTATGTACTGTAAAATAAGGGCTATCTTCAAAACAAGCCAAGATTCTTTTAGCATTTTCAGTACGTTTGCGCGTCCATTCCGGCATCTTTTTCAACTGGATACGACCGATCACCGCCTGCATTTCCATCATGCGCCAGTTGGTACCAAAGGAGTCATGTAGCCAGCGGAAACCCGGCGGATGTTGTTTATTATAAATACTGTCAAAGTTCTTGCCATGGTCTTTATAGGACCACATTTTTTTCCACAGCTCTTCATCATTGGTGGTGACCATACCGCCTTCACCCCCTGTGGTCATGATCTTGTCCTGACAGAAAGACCAGGCACCGATATGTCCGATTGAACCGGCAGATTTGCCTTTATATTTCGCGCCGTGCGCCTGTGCACAGTCTTCAATCACATACAGGCCTTTATCGGCAGCCAGTTGCATGATCAGGTCCATGTCACACATCCAGCCGGCCAGATGGACACAAATGATAGCCTTGGTATTCGGCGTAATGACTGCTTCAATGGTACGGCGCGAGATATTCTGTGAATCCAGTTCAACATCGGCAAAAATTGGATTTGCTCCCGCGGTCACAATAGAACTGGCTGAAGCCAGAAAGGTACGTGAGGTGACAATGACATCATCCCCTGCCCCGATACCCAGTGCTTTTAAAGCCACATCGAGCGCCACGGTTCCATTGGCCAATGCCACTGCATACCGGGTGTCTGCAAACTGGGCAAATTCTTTTTCAAACTCACGGCATTCCTGTCCGGTCCAGTAGTTGACCTTATTCGACAATAAAACCTGGGAAACTGCATCCGCTTCTTCCTGAGTAAAACTTGGCCATGGTTCAAATACAGTATTTAACATGATGTGTCCTGAATTTTTAAAATTGAAAAGCTTATTTTTTCTCTAGAATTCGTGCCGGATTACCGATCACCGTGACGCCCGGTGGTACGCTTTTGGTGACTACTGCGCCCATACCGACTACGACACCCTTGCCAATCACCAAAGGTTTGTCAGGTGTACCCTGTTTGATCACGGCACCTGTACCAATATAGGCATGGTCTTCGATATGGATATTACCATTGCATTTCACCCCAGGAGCAAAGGTGACATAATCACCAATGATGCAGTCATGAGCGATATAGCTATAAATATTGGCATGAAAGAATTTTCCAATTTTGATATTGGATGTCAGACAAGTGAAAGGACAAAGTAAGCTCCCTTCACCAATATGGACCTCATCTAGAATAACTGTATTGCCTGCATGAATATCTAGATGCTGTATCTGGTCCTCATTTAAACGCTGAACCAGTTTTTCACGAACTTGACTATTTGCGATAGCAATGGTTACAGCCTTATGGGTATGTGGTCTGGCGAGAAAATCCTGATAACTTAGAACAGCATAGCCATTTAAATTATTGCCAGCTTGGCCATCATCGATGAAAACGAAGTTTTCTTTGGCTAAGGTAGGAAATTGCTGGCGAACCAATGGCATAACTTCTTTACCAAAACCACTTGCACCATACACAGCAATAAATAAAGCTTTCATTATATTTCGTCCTTGCGTTGTGAGCCAGTAAAGCGTGTCATGGTCGCTTCTCCCTCGGCACTGATATCATCTTTTGCTAAAACCTTATGTACCGTTTTAAACATAATTTTAAAGTCGAGCCAAATCGACTGATTTTCGACATACCAGGTATCGAGTTTAAATTTTTCTTCCCAGCCAATCGCATTGCGGCCATTGACCTGCGCGTGACCAGTCATGCCCGGTCTTACATCATGGCGTTTGGCTTGTTCAGGGCTGTACAGTGGCAGATATTCCATCAGTAATGGGCGTGGGCCGACAATACTCATATCGCCTTTAATCACGTTCCAGAGTTCCGGCATTTCATCCAGACTGGTAGAGCGCAGCATTTGGCCAAAAGGCGTTAAACGCTCACTGTCTGGCAATGGATTACCCTGCTCGTCCACAGCATCTTTCATGGTTCGGAATTTGATCATCTCAAAAGGCTTGCCATGTAAGCCGGGACGTACCTGGCGAAACAAGACCGGAGAACCCAGATTTTTTTTCACTTTGTAAGCGACAAAGGCATAAAATGGTGAAAGCAGGATCAGGGCAATGGAGGCGATGATAATATCGAGTAATCTTTTCATTAATCTCAATCACTTTTGCAAGACAATAGTTTCAAGTTTTGTTGCTATTTTAGAATAGTCTAAATGCTGTAAGACGTATGCCTTTCCGCGTTGTCCCATTGCTTGGCGCTCATGTTCAGGTAAATGGTATAGCTGCAAGATTGATTCCGCAATTAATGCTGGATTTTCAGCATTAATAGTTAAACCAGCATCCGCAATTTCAACAATGTCGCCTTTTCCAGAAAAAGCATGAATTATAGGCTTAGCTGAAAAAAGATATTCAGGCAGCTTATTTGGCGCTATACCAAAACGGTAAAGAGAATTTTTTTGCCAGCCTATATAGCAAATATCAAATGTATTTAGCATAGACTGAATTTGTTTTTTTGGAATTGCATCAATAAATGTAATATTATCCAATTCTAAATCTAATGATTTTTGAACTAAATGCTGTTTCTCTTTCCCTGCCCCGACAAGTACGAAATGAATATCTTTATATGCTGATAATAATTTAGCAGCCTCAATTAGATCATCTATCGCATTTGCTACCCCTATTGTACCTGTATAGCCAACAATAAATTTGTTCTTTGGTAACTGTGCTAGAACTTCTAGAGATAAGTCTTCCTTATACATCACCTCATCTATTGATATTCCATTGGGAATCCAATGAAATTTTTTGGGGTTTAACCCCCTACTCGTCATATGTTCTACGGCATTGAATAGATTGGAGAATACATAATCTGACTGTTTATATGCTCGATCTTCAATCCATTGCATGAATCGAACAAATGGATGCTTAGGAGAATGCCCACCCAGCTCAATTAATGTTAAAGGCCAAATATCTCGGACTTCAAAAATAAATTTAGCCTTAAATTTATTTGCGAGAAATTTAGCTCCTAAGTAGCCAATAGGTGACGGAGAAGAATATAAAACTGCATCTGGTCGGTCTGTAATAATTGATGGCAATTTTGTCAGCGCCCAAGAAAATTTAAACCAATTTAGCACACGTTGTTTACTGTGAGCTTCTTGGTATTCAGGTAAATTCACCCATACAAAGGAAAAATTAGGCGTAATTTCTTCAATTAAATATTTTTCAGAAAATTGCTTTGGATTTCTTAAAAGATGGCTATAACGTCCAGCAATCACATAAACCTGATGACCTTGCTTTGCCAATTCTTGCGCAAGATAATAATGCCTTCCGCCCATAGCTGTTTCAGGTGTTGAGCTATATTGGTTAATGAGCCAAATGGTTTCTAAAGAGGACATATTATTAACCTAAAATTTTAGAATAAAATTCAAACAACTTTCGTTCTTCAATATTCCAATTATATTTTTCAAGAACAGCTATACGACCATTTTCACCCATTTTTTTAGCTTCAATACGGTTTGTATTTAAAGTTTTAATCGCGCTAGCAATTGCAGATGGATTCAATGGATCAACACAAAGCCCACACTGTGCTTCATCTACAATGCTACGCCATAATGGAAAATCAGAAGCAATTACAGGTATACCGGCGCACATATATTCAAACATTTTAACTGGCAAAGAATCGAGATAGCTTTGTGTCGGGTGTAGTACCACAAGCCCAGCAAATGATTTAGACAATGTATTTTGAATACCTTCTCTATCTACATAGCCAAGAAAGTCTACTTTTTTCCAACCGTTCATTTGCTTTACTTTACTTTCCAAATTAGCATCAGCAAAATTACCAGCAATAAGTAATCGCGTATCATCTACAAAATCAAGAGCTTCTACCATTTGAGTAATTCCACGCACATCCGCTAAACCACCAATGTAACAAACATGATTATTGTCTGTTACATTTGAATGCTTAATTTTTATGAATTCTTCAGTTTTAGGAAAGTTATTAATATCAATTGTATTAGTATTAATATTTAAAAATTTATCACGAATAAATGGTGTAGCAGCCACAATACCATCTAGTTTTGAACAAGCATATTGTTCATATTTTTTTACTAAAAAAGATAAAATTTTTTTTGTAATAGAATTTAAGTAATGTTTGGATTGAATCTGGTTAGGCAAATCCTCATGCGCATCAAATATGACTTTTTTTCCTAATTTTTTGAGTTTTAAACCAATTGGAATAAGCTCTGGGTCATGAAGATGGTATAAATCTGCATTTAATTCTACCGCTTTTGTATATACCGCTTTAGTAGCATTTAAAATTCTATTTTTACGTCCTAAATAAATACCAACATCGACAATATTAACATCATGAATATTTTCATTACCTTTACCATCCGCAACAACTAAATAAGTATCAAATTGTTTACCAAGCGAGCAACACTGCTTAACAAAAATACGAGTATCAAATCTAGGGTGAGCTGATGATAAATGCGCTATTTTATACATTGATACTACCTTTTTTTTCATGGCTTACCAAAATAATAAAAAGTAATGCCCAAAATGTCGGAAAATTAAGAATAGAAGATGGCACAAAAGTAATCATAAAAAAAATAAATCCACAAATTATTTTTTCCAATGTTGAAATATTACTATTTTTAGACAAATAGAGAGCCACCGTAAAAAAGATACCAGTTAAAAATATTAATCCGTAAATTCCATACAACAGTACTATTTCTATGATAAAAGAGTGTGGATTAACATAAAAAATTGGATCAGAATAAATAGAGTAACTCTTAGCAGCCCATCCCCCGAAATACAAAGATGAAAAATTATCAAAGAAAACAACTATATTACTAAATCTAACTTGAATAGAGCCATCACCACCCAAATCTGTAAAAATATTAGAAAACCTTCTAATCGAATATAAATCAGCATTATTTTTTAGGTAAAAAACATAAATTATGAAAGAAAAAACCATGAGTGAAATAAGACTTATAATTTTTTTTATATTGATCTGTTTGAAATAAAATAGTAAAAGTAAAAGACTATACAAAAACATTGCTGTCCTTGAACCTGCAAAAAAAACAAAAAAACCACTCAAAATTAGTAAATTGCTTTTTTGGCTTATAAAAAAATAGACTGATAATAAAATCAATATTACAGAAAAGTCATTAGGATTTGAAAAAATAGACCTAACCCCATAAGTATTTAAGTTTAAGTCATAACCTTCTAAAGATTTTATAACAGGATTAATCCCATAACCAGTCATCAAAAAAGAAAATTGAAGTAACGCTATTGAAAAAATAAAAAAAGTAAAAACTAATATACTATTAAAAAAAGAAAATCCTTTATTCCTTAGACCCAAAAAAAACATAAAAACAATCAAGATTGATACAAAAGATTTTAAATATTGTAAGTTTTCATAACTAGGATTAACTAATAAACCAACTGTAGCTAAAAAAACAAAATAACTAAAAACTACTATTGATAAAATATCAACATTATATTTGGCTATCTTATTTTTCAATACAAATAAAATAGAAATAATAGTGATTATAAATGATAGACTTACAGCAGGCACTATGATATAAAAAAAAGAACCACACAAAATAAAAAAAATAAAGATTGGTATTAACTTATTAGCATTAAGTATCATACAAATAATTCCTCGACAAAATGAAAGATCATATCCATCGAAAACCTATAGCCAATGAATACATTAGGCATATCAAATTGATACCTAACCCTAATTTACTAAAACTCTTACTCCATACTTTTGCCGAAAAAAGTGTTTTTAATAGCAAATAAAAATAAAATGCTACTGCGATGGATATTGCAGCACCCAAAGCACCAAGCTTGACTATTAAAAGCATACTCAATATAAAATGTAATATAAGGCTTATACAAGAAACATAAATCATTTTAGTAGTATTTTTAGTGATTGAAATTCCAATTCCAGATACTTCGGCAACTGTATAAAATAAAGTTGGGAGCACAAGCAATGGAAGTAAATAAATAATTGAAATATATTTTTGTGGAAAAAATAAAGAAAGAACTGGACTCAAGACAAATATAATGCTTACAAACAACAAACCTATTAAGCTGACAGCTACTACCATCTTATTAATAATATGAGAATTTAGTTTCCCATTTTTATGTAAAAGAAAAGCTTTTGGTGTCCAAATTGTATTAAAAATACTACCAAAAATTGCAACACCTCCAGCTAAACTTATTGCGATTGTATATAATGCCAACTCATAATCACTTGAAAATATTTTAACATAAAACCTATCTAAATATCTTAAACCCCAGAATAAAAAATTTGATATTAACAAAGGAAAACCATATCTCAATAAATTAATAATTATTTTTTGACTCAATTCCTCCTTAAATGATCTTAAAATTAGTGATTTATTAACAAGTATAAAGTAAATGTTTACCATCAAAATTGAAAAGAAATAAGCAAACATCAATATTTGAAAACTTGGAGAAAACAAACCAAATGAAGGTAATAAAATAATAATTAGGAAAAAAAACTTAGGTAATATTTGGCTTAAAGAGAACAGTAAAGCTTGGTTTTCCATGCGTTGAATTAGTGAAAGTAATCGATTTAACACCACTAAAAAAAATGAAATCATTATTAAAATAGTGATTAATTGTGACTCTACACCAAACAAAATAAAACTAATTTTTTTATAAAAAATTATATTCAGTAACAACAATACTAAAACCATTGGCATGAATATTACTATTGCTGTATTTTTAAATAGTTGCGGTTTATTTTCCGAATCAAAATATTCTCTTACAAATGACTGATCCACACCAAATGTGAGAATCAATGTTGAAAAAGCCATTAGAGCTTGTATTATAGCATACCCAGCAATTGCCTTCTCATCATATGACCAAGCTAAAATTGGTACTACTGCAAGCGAGAGAATACCAACACCCACTGGTCCAATTGCATATTGTAAGATTTTATTCATATTTATCGCACAAAATACTCAATAAATTTATTATAATTTTTTTCAGAATTATAATTAGTGTTAATGATATTAAATGCATTAGACTGGATATAATTCTGCTCACTCTCCGAAAGATTCAAATAATTTATTACAGAATTATATATATCTTCAACTTCACACGAACTATCTAATAAAAATCCATTTTGTTGATTTACAAGAAATCGTATTCCTCCAACATCTGGTGCTATTGGGACAATTTTTTTTGCCATTGCTTCCATCAATGAAACAGGCACGCCTTCACTCTCACTTGCATTTATAATCAAATCATATTTTTCTATAACAAGTTTCTTCTGAAGTTCTGAATTTTCAATATTACCTTTAAACTCAAATTCAATTTTTTCTAATTGACGACTCGCATAATCTATTAGTTTATTTTTTAAAATACCATCTCCATAATGGTGCCAAATTATTTTTTTTGAAGTTACTCCTTCCAATTTCTTTAATGCATCAATAATTTTATCAATTCGCTTTACTTTTATGCAATTTGATACACTGACTATCTTAATACATTCACTTACTTTTTCGTAATTTATGATCGCTTCATCCACTTTAACACCTAATGGCATTAGAATAATTTTAGCATCTAAAACCGAAAAGTTATCAGTTAAATAACTCCTTCCCTCTTGCGACAAAACAAATATAGCATCATATTCATTAATAAACTGCCTTTTAAATGGCATATAATTTTTTTCATATAAATCTTCATATAAATCAAAACGATGAATTCTAGTTACAACTTTCACATTATTTTTTTTCATTTTATACAATAATGCACCATAGGAGCTAAAATTAGACCAATAACTATATATATAATCCGTCCCTAAACCACTTTTTTTTAATTGATTATATGACTGTACTATTAAAACCCCATATTTAATTAACTTTAATAAATTTTTAAAGCTAAATTTTTTACTTTTTATCAAATATATAATTTCTTTCCAAAAAAATGAGAAAGTAATTAATGCAAAGAAATAAATATAATTAATTTTAAATGAATAAGATTCATTTACCCTTATTTCTTCTGGTAAATACCTTAGATTACCATCCTTTACAAAAGGCATCACCTCTAAAGTACATGCGCTATCCCATTTTGCCCAATGAATGATCTCTTCTTCAAGAAACTGCTCCCCAACACCATATGGGTATCTTGATGTAAGAAGTTTTATATTTTTCAACCCACCACTCCAACTACTATGGTTTTCAAATCCATTTCATTCAGGTAAGGATGCATAGGCAAGCTCATAACACGCTCTGCAATTGCATCACCAACAGGCAAGCTTATATTCGCATTTGCAACTGCTGGCTGCTTATTCAATGGAATTGGATAATGCACTGCTGTAGGAATACCCTGCTCTTTCAACTTTGCTTGCACATTATCACGGTTTTCCACTTGAATCGTATATTGCGCCCATGCACTTTGATTATGTGCTTCAATAAATGGCGTAGTATCAATACCCGCTACACTAAACAGTTTAGTATAGGTTTCTGCAACACGCTGACGTGCTTGCATTTCTTCATCCAAAATTTCAAGTTTTGGTAAAAGAATTGCAGCCTGCAATGTATCTAAACGGCTATTCATACCTACACGAATGTGATGATAGCGTCGGTCTTGCCCATGACGTGCAATCTGACGAATCACTTTGGCGAGCTCATCATCATTGGTAAAAATCGCACCACCGTCCCCATAACAACCTAAAGGCTTACTTGGGAAGAAACTCGTACAAGCCACTGTAGTCAAATTACAACTTTTACGACCTTTATACGTTGCACCAAAGCTTTGCGCTGCATCTTCAATAACAGGAATATTATACTTCGCTGCAATTGCATTGATTGCATCAAAATCTGCGCATTGACCATACAGACTAACAGGAATAATCGCTTTGGTGCGTGGGGTAATCGCTGCCTCTAATTGTTTAACATCCAAATTATATGTTTTTGGATTTACATCGACATAGACAGGCGTCGCACCCAATATTGCAACTGTCTCAGCAGTGGCAATATAGGTAAATCCAGGCGTAATCACTTCATCACCCGGACCAATCCCAAATGCCATTTGGGCAATTTGCAAGGCGTCGGTACCATTGGCACAGGTAATACAGTATTTTGCACCTACATAAGCAGCAAGTTTTTCTTCGAGTTCAGCAACTTCAGGGCCTAAAATATATTGACCATGGGTTAATACATTTTGAATACCCGCTTCAATCTTATCTTTTAAACGAGCTTGCTGCGCTTTTAAATCAATAAATTCAATCATTTTTATGCCTGTTCTTTGATTACAGTGCTACCCGATAATCGGTATATCACACCTGTATGTGAACACACAGATTCTGCATGACCGGTTAAAGGTAAATCCAACTGTTCACCGAACTCACTCATCCAACCAATTTGCTTTGCAGGAACACCCACCATCAATGCATAAGCCGGTACATCTTTATTGACCACTGCACCTGCACCCACAAATGAATACTCACCAATCGTTACACCACAAACAATAGTACAGTTTGCACCCAGCGTTGCACCTTTTTTGACCAAAGTATTGCGATATTGGTCTTTGCGTTCAATCAATGAGCGTGGATTATATACATTGGTGAAAACCATGCTCGGTCCGCAAAAGACACCCTCTTCCAAGGTCACGTTATCGTATACCGATACATTATTTTGGACTTTACAATGGTCACCAATCACGACTTTATTGCCAACGAATACGTTTTGTCCTAAAGATACGCCTTGACCGATTTTGGCACCGCCACATACGTGAACAAAATGCCAAACTCGTGAATCGCTTCCAATTTGCGCACCTTCATCAACAATCGCTGTTTCATGTTGATAAAAACTCATAATCATTCCCTGATTTATTTTACTTTAGCTAATAGTGGATGTGGGTTCGCAGGGTTTTCCACAATAGGAGCAACACGAATGACTTCAACTGTTTCAATTGCTGCGCGGTTTTCTTCCACACCGTAACCTTTACCTTCTAAAATACGCTGATAACTTTGTGTATGTAGATCGGTAAAACCGCCTGAAAACTCTAATTCTTCATTTTCAATAGTAATACTACGATAAGTCAGCTTTTCACCTTTTACAGCATTCGACGGCAAGTTATTTGCATCGATAGACAAGAACCAACGTACGCGGGCACGTTCATATTCCAAATAACCTGATGCTGTTTTCTCATCACGATAATGCACTTCATTTTTAACGATTTTGCCAAAAATAAAATGCAGCATGTCATAAAAATGCACACCAATATTGGTTGCTACGCCACCAGATTTTTTATCTACACCTTTCCATGATTTTAAATACCATTTACCGCGTGATGTCAGATAAGTTAAATCTACATCAAAAACTTTATCTGCTCGCGCAGCCTGCACTTTATCGCGTAAAGCAATAATTGATGGATGCAGACGCAATTGAAGAATTGAGTTTACTTTTGCACCATATTGTTTTTCGTATTCAGCTAACAGATTTAAGTCTTCTGAATTTAAAACTAATGGTTTTTCACAGATCACCTCAATACCATTTTTTAGGGCATATTTCATATGAGGCGCATGTAAATAGTTTGGTGAGCAAATCGCAACGTAGTCTAATTTCTGACCTTTCAGCTTCTGATCTTCAACATACGCTTCAAACTCTTCAAATTCAGTAAAGAATTCAGCTTCAGGAAAATGACTATCCATAATCCCTACAGAGTCATTGACATCCATTGCAACCGCTAAATCATTACCTGTTTCTTTAATCGCTTTTAAGTGACGTGGAGCGATATAACCAGCAGCACCAATCAAGGCAAATTTTTTCATGTTTTTCACTTTTAAAAATCAATTACTCTTAGAGACGGAATACTGTAAAGCCCTGGGCAACCATATCATCACGGTTAAACAAGCTTTTTACATCCGCAAGTACTGGCTTCTCACCCTGGGTATATGCACGTAATTGTTCAGGACTTAAATTACGAAATTCATTATGGCCTACAGCAATAATCAGGCTATCTACAGGATGTTCGGCATTTACTTCAACCAGTTCAATTCCGTATTCACGTTTGACCTCTTCAACGTCTGCCCAAGGATCACACACTGCGACTTTCACACCCCATTGATCAAATTCTTTAATCAGATCTACAATTTTACTATTTCGAATGTCTGGACAATTTTCTTTAAAGGTAACCCCTAAAATCCCAACTGTTGCTTTCGTCACATCAATATTATTTTTGACCATTTTCTTGATGGTTGTTCGGGCTACATAACGTGCCATGTTGTCATTAATGCGACGACCCGCCAAAATCACTTGAGGATGATAACCAACCTCTTCCGCTTTGTGCGTCAGATAGTAAGGATCAACCCCAATGCAGTGACCACCGACCAACCCTGGACGGAATGGTAAAAAGTTCCATTTGCTTCCTGCGGCCTCTAATACATCCAAGGTATCAATTTCAAGGCGTTCGAAAATTACCGACAACTCATTTACTAAAGCAATATTTAAATCACGTTGCGTATTTTCAATAACTTTTGCTGCTTCAGCCACCTTGATACTGGTAGCTTTATGCGTTCCAGCTGTAATAATGGTGTTGTAAACCTGATCAACGAAAGTGGCAACTTCCGCAGTAGAGCCAGAAGTGATTTTTTTGATTTTGGTCAGTGTATTGACTTTATCACCTGGGTTAATCCGCTCTGGACTATAACCGGCAAAAAAGTCTTCATTAAATTTAAGCCCTGACACTTGCTCTAACACCGGAATACACACTTCTTCGGTTGCACCCGGGTATACCGTAGACTCATAGACAACGATATCTCCAGCCTTAAGGACCTTAGCAATAGTTTCACTGGCTTTCTGTAAAGGTTTCAAATCAGGACGATTAACTTGGTCAATCGGCGTCGGCACAGTCACAATAAAAAAGTTACAGCTTTTTAAATCTTCTAAATTTGCTGAATAACTCAACTGGGTTGCCTGTTTGAGTTCTTCTGGGGAAACCTCAAGGGTGTGGTCTTGGCCACTTTTAAGTTCATCAATTCGTTTTTGGTAGATATCAAAACCGACTACAGGTACTTTTTTCCCAAATTCAACCGCCAGTGGCAAGCCCACATAACCTAGACCAATCACCGCAATTTTTAAATCTACAATAGATAGCATTTTAACGCCTTATTTATGTACTGTACTTATGAAGATTAAATCTTTCGGCAGGAATACTAGCAGAAAATCAAGGAATTTCTATGACGTTTTATGTTCATCCTCTTGAAAAGCCAATTATGATGTAGGCTTTTTGTGAAAATTCACATAATTCAATTTAACTTAGCGCCATACTCACTTTTCTCATTATTATGCTCACCCGAAGGGTTTGATCAAACAGGAAAATTGATTACAAAATGCTATATACCTATTTGACAAGTTCGGTAAAATAGCCGCAATTTATTTAAAACTTTTTAAAAAATTTAATAATGGAATTTCGTGTGCAACACTTTCAACTGGCTATTTTATTGGCATGTGGCATTGCCACCACTGGCTGTGCGGTCACCTCTGGCTTACAAACTTCTGACCTGCCGAGTGAAGGTATCTATCAGACCGAGGCCGGCACTCGAGTGAATGTCATTCGACTGACCCAAGATAATTTATTTGCGCTTCAGCCCGCACAAGCCAGTCCAGCCCATTTGACCGCCTTATTTAATACCCCTCATAAAAACTACCGTTTAAGCGCTGGCGATATTCTTTCTATTTATTTATGGGCCTATCCTGAAATTACCCCTCCTACCAATACCATCAGCAATGAAAAAGCAGTCGAGTCGAATGGTTACCAGATTGACTCACAGGGTTATATCCAGTTCCCGATTATTGGTCGCTACAAGGCTGCTGGCAAGTCACTTGCTCAGGTGTATTCAGAACTGCGCAGCCAGCTTGCACGCTATTTAAAAACCCCCGATGTCATTGTACGGGTCTTGTCTTATCAAGGTCAGCGCTTTTCAGTACAAGGCAATGTGATGCAGGGCGGTCAATTCTATCTCAGTGATCAGCCAGTCAGTGTCTATACAGCTTTAGGTATGGCAGGTGGGGTAAACGCCCAGCAAGGCGATAACGCCTCAATCAGCCTGGTACGTCAGGGGCGTACCTATAACTTGAATACAGTGGAACTGGAAAAAGCAGGTCTGTCTCTGCACAATCTGCTGATTCAGCCCAATGACACCCTGTATGTGAACAGCCGTGAAAACCAGAAAGTCTATGTCATGGGTGAATCTGGTAAAAATCAGTCTCTCCCAATGCGGGATCAGGGCATGAGCCTGAGTGATGTGATTGGGGAAAGCCTGGGCTTAAATCCACTTTCTGCAAGTCGCAGCAAAATTTATGTGGTGCGTAGTGCCTCAGACCATGCCATGACCGAAATCTATCATCTAGATTTGAGCAGTATTGGTGACTTTGGTCTGGCCAACCAGTTTAAAATGCGCAGCAATGATATTGTCTATGTCGATGCATCAGGTTTGGCACGCTGGCAACGTGTCGTGAACCAGATTATTCCATTCTCAAATGCGTTGTATAATCTTGATCGTCTGGGGCAATAATGCAGTTTCGTAATATTCTCGTCGTGTGTATTGGTAATATTTGCCGTAGTCCTATGGCGGAGTTTTTTTTAAAACAAGAATTTCCTGAATTGACTATTCATTCAGCAGGAATCTCAGGCATGGTCGGCTATCCGGCTGATGCAAAGGCTCAACACTGCATGCAGGGTTTTGACATTGATATGCAGAGTCATGTTGCCCGAAAGCTGAATAGCGAGATGGTCAAACAGGCGGATCTGATTTTGGTCATGAGCAAAAACCAGCAACAGCATATTGAAAAAACCTGGCCTTTTGCCAAAGGCAAAACTTTCCGTTTGGGACATTGGCAGTCAAAAGATATCGCCGATCCTTATCAACATGATCAGGCATTTTTTGACAGCACCTGTCAGCAAATCCAGCAATGCGTTGCTGACTGGAAAAAACATATTTAATTTTTTGAATGACAATTATGAGCCAAAATACCAATACTGAAGATACTATTGATTTAAAAGAGTTATTTTTCTCTTTAATTGCTCAATGGAAACTGATCGCCCTCTGTGTACTGCTGAGCTTGATTGCAGCACTCTTCTATTTAAGAATTACCCCCAACACCTATGCGGTAGATGCGCTGGTACAGGTGGAAGATAGTAAAGGCGCTTCTGCTGCCCTACTGGGTGATTTATCTACTATGATTGAGCAGAAGTCCCCTGCTCAGGCAGAAATTGAAATTCTAAAATCCCGTCTGGTTTTAGGTTCAGTAATCAACGACCTCAATTTAGACGTGGTGATTGCAAGTGCAGAAGATAACACCTGGAATCGCTTATTAAAAAAACATGAATATGATGTGGAATATTCCAAAAATTCTGTTCTTTTCAAGGATAATCAGCAAAGCTTTGATGTACGCCAGTTTCAGGTCCCTGCCTACTTTAGGGACAAAAGCCTGCTGTTAACGTTCAGAAACAACCAGTATAGCCTGACTGATCCAAATACAGACGAGACTGTTTTTTCAGCTTCACTGAACCAGCTTAGCCAGTCCCAGTCGGCATATGGCCTATGGAAAGTTGCGATTTATAGTCAGGATCATCCAGCAGCGAGTTATTATATCCAAAAGCAGAGCTTGCCTGCTGCGGTACGAACGCTGTTGAATAATTATTCGGTGGCCGAAAAAGGTAAAATGACCGGTGTACTGGGACTGAGCTATCAGGGTCAAGACAAACAGCATATTACCCAAGTCCTGAATACTATTTTATCGGCTTATAGCCAGCAGAATATCGAACGCCGCTCTGCTGAATCAGCTCAAACCTTAAAATTTCTGGATGAGCAGCTTCCTGAGTTACGTCAAGAACTGGATGTTGCAGAACGTGAATTCAACCAGTTCCGTCAGCAATATAATACCGTCGATGTGACCAAAGAATCTGAATTATATTTAACTCAAAGCATTGCGTTAGAAACTCAAAAAGCGGAACTTGAACAGAAAGTCGCTGAAGCGTCTGCACGTTATACGGCAGAACATCCGGTCATGCAGCAAATGAATGCCCAGTTAGGCGCAATCAATAAAAAGATTGAACAACTCAGCAGCACCTTAAAGCAGCTCCCGGACTTGCAGCGTCGCTATTTACAGCTCTACCGTGAAGTAGAAGTCAAACAGCAGTTATATACCTCGCTGCTCAATTCCTATCAACAGCTGAATATCGCCAAAGCCGGTGAAATTGGGAATGTGCGGATTGTCGATACTGCAGTGGCGCCCATTGAACCCATTAAACCGAAAAAGCTTCAGATCCTGATTTTATCAATTTTCCTGGGCGGTTTTCTCGGAACACTGCTTGCTCTGCTGCGCAATATGATGCGTTCAGGGATTAAAGATGCAGCACAAATTGAAAACGAACTGGATCTGCCGGTTTATGCCACTGTTCCTCGTTCACTGATTCAAGAGAGTCGTATCAAACTTCTGAAGAAGAAAAAGCATATTCCAATTCTTGCGGTGAAGGATAGCGGTGATATTGCCATTGAAAGCCTGCGTAGTATGCGTACCGCGATTCACTTTGCCCTTAGCAGCGCCGAGAATAATATTATTGCCCTGAGTGGCCCTGCGCCTGAAATCGGTAAGTCTTTTATTGCAGTGAACTTGGCCACGATTCTGGCACAAGGGGGGAAACGGGTATTAGTGATAGATGGTGATATGCGTCGTGGCTATTTACATAAGTACTTTAATGCCGAGGTACAACCAGGTTTAGCTGAATTGTTGAATCATCAAAACAACTACGACGATGTCGTTCAAAGTGCAAGCGTGGAAAACCTGTTTTTTGTGACACGTGGTAAAAGTCCGGTCAATCCGTCTGAACTATTAAGTACTGATCAATTCAAGAATTTCTTGGATCAGGTATCTACCCGATTTGATCATGTACTGATTGATACCCCGCCTGTGCTTGCAGTGACTGACGGGATTATTATTGCGCAATATGCGGGTGTAAATTTATTGGTTGCCCGTCATGCCAAAACACAAATCAAAGAACTGGAAATCACGGTCAATCGCTTTGAACAGGCCAATGTCAAAGTCAATGGTGTCATTCTGAATGATGTACAAAAAGCCAATGGTGGTTATAGTTATGGTTATAACTATGCCTATGCTTATACCGCAAATAAAGACCAGGACTAATTCAGTCTAAACTTAGATTTCACATCCTGCTTCAAGCAAGGTGTGAAATCACCTTCTATTACATTTATTCCAAATGATCATTGTTGAAAAAATCAACTAAAAACCCTATCGTGGTTACAGTTTAAAACTCCTGAGAATATACAAGAATGTTTAAATCAAAAACACTGCTTGCCAGCTTGGCATTAAGCTCCTCACTGACCTTTGCCCAAGGCATCGTTTTAAATGACCAAGACCTGCGCACCGATTTAAACTGGTTAAATCAGCAAGGTGTGATTCAAATCAGCACGTCAACCTGGCCAATGAGTGGTGATGAAATTCAACGCGCGCTTTCTCAGGCAAAAATCAGCAATAATAATCAGCAAAAAGTCATTGATTCTGTCATGGCTCATTTGAATGCCAGTAACCAGTTACTCAAAGCATCCCTGTTTGCAGAGACAGATCAAAAACATCTTCCTCAAGCCTTTGGCGACCAGCAAAAAGCTCAATACCAAGCGGGTTTAGAATTAAATGCAGGCAGTCAAAATTGGGATGCCAGACTTCGCGTGAATGCAGAAAAAGATCCGCAGATTGATCATGATCAAGATGTGAATGTTGAAGGGTCTTATATTGCAGGTAAATTATGGAATCAATGGCTGATTGCTGGACAAATTCCGACCTACTGGGGACCCGGTCATGATGGCAGCTTAATTCGGGGTGATGCCAGTCGTCCGGTATATGGTGTGACCATGCAGCGTGCCGAACAGAATGCTTTTGCCAACCAATGGCTGTCCTGGATTGGGCCTTGGCAATATCAAGCCTTTGCCGGACAACTGGATGACTACGATGCTGTACCTGATGCTAAATTAATTGGCTTACGTGTCACCGCACAACCTTTACCCTATTTAGAGCTGGGTGCATCGCGTGCTATTCAGTGGGGAGGTGAAGGACGACCTGAAAGCCTGAGCTCACTTTGGGATGCTTTTGTCGGTAATAAAGACAATGGCGGCACAGGTGAACCTGATCCATCCAATCAAATTGCCGGTTTTGATGCGCGCTTAAATCTACAACCGCTGGTGCACGTCCCAATGGGGATGTATGCACAATATATTGGTGAAGATGAAGCCGGTGGCTTACCAGCAAAAAAAATGTATTTGGCTGGGGTCGATTATTCTTCTAGCTATAAGAATATGCCCTTCCAGCTATATACCGAATGGGCGGATACCCGTACCAATGGCAAGGCCCGAGGTGTTTCCTATAATCACAGTGTATATACCGATGGGTTTTATCAGCATGGTTATCCCTTGGCACATGCCATGGGTGGGGATGGTCAAATGATTTCAGTAGGCGGTGATATTCGTTTCGATCGCCTCAATCGGGTTAATGCTCGGGTGCTGTTTGCCAAGTTGAATGAATCTAACCGAACTACCAATTTAGCTTTTCCAGTGCAGGATGAATTAAAAGCTGTTGATGTGAGCTGGACCCATTATTTACGCCCCGATATTCCTCTGAAATTAAATGGCTGGATCAGTGATTCAGACCTCCATGGCAATGATGGCGGTGCCTCAATTGGGATTGAATTTCCTTTAGAAAAAGGCTTATTTTCCTACTAGGTTCTTGGCAAAATATAATTTTGGTTGGGCAATCATTGTGTCTAGACATTCTCCAACCATGATTAAAATCCAAACAATTAAAAAACCGGCAATTGCTGGTTTTTTATCTTTTATTTTAAACACAGCGGGTGCATTTGCTTGCTAAAAATCCACGCACTCTACAAGATTTCTTAAAATTTTCTGCTAAGATGGAATGAACTTCAATGATAACATTAGATTGGAATAATACATGAGTAAGGCCTTACCGATTGCTGTCGCTGTTCTTCTGGGCGGTGCCGCGCTAGTACCTGTTTACTATGCATCTCAACACCCCGCGACCCAAACTACAAAAGCATCTAAAGATGCCTCTGCGGTTGCCAAAATCAGCTATGCACTCGGTTATGAAGTGGCCCATCAAACGCCACCTGAACTTGATATTAATAGCTTTGTGACCGGTGTACGTGAAGGACATGCCCGTACTGCACCGGCTTATACAGAAGAAGAATTACAGGCGGCTTATGAGCAGTTCCAGAAAGAAATGCAGGAAAAACAGCTGAACAGTGCCAAAGAAGCCCAAGCTTCTAGCGATACTTTCCTGACTGAAAATGCAAAAAAACCGGGGGTCAAAACCACTGCTTCTGGCCTGCAATATCGGGTTACTCAGGAAGGTAACGGTAAATCTCCGGCAGCCAGCTCGGTGGTTAAAGTTCACTATAGCGGCAAACTGGTCGATGGTACGGTATTTGACAGCTCAGTTGAACGTGGTGAACCTATTGAATTTCCTTTAAATCAGGTGATTCCAGGCTGGACCGAAGGCCTGCAACTGATGAAAGAAGGTGGGAAAGCGACCCTGTATATCCCTTCACAACTGGGCTATGGTGAACAAGGTGTTCCGGGCACCATTCCACCGAATAGCACCCTGATTTTTGATGTTGAACTGATCGAAGTAAAATAATACGGTTCAGGGAGGGCATTGGCTCTCCCTTATTTTTGAGATACTAGAATGAAAATACAATTTAGCCTTGCTGCCCTGCTGTTATGCTCGGGTAGCCTGTATGCCAAAGAAATTACAACAAAAAGTACCCAAGCCGAACAGGTCGGCTATAGCTTTGGCTATCTGATTGGACGTAGCAATATTGACGCCTTGCAAGGGATTGATCTAGATGCGTTTAGCCAGGGATTAAAAGCGGCGGCGGCTGGCCAGAATGCCAGTATCAGCGATGAAGAGATGGCACGAGTACTCAGCCAGTTCAAACGCCAGAGCGAAGCCAAAGAGCTGATTCAGCTAAAACAGCAGGCAGATGAAAATGCCAAGATAGGTCAGGCTTTTTTAAAAGAAAATGCGAAAAAACCTGGAGTGAAAACCACCAAATCCGGTCTGCAATATGTAGTGCTACAGGAAGGCAAAGGCAAGTCACCGACTGCCAACAGCAATGTCCGGGTGCATTATGAAGGCCGTTTACTGGATGGTACCGTGTTTGACAGCTCGATTGCCCGCACCCAGCCTGTGGTATTTCGGACGACACAAGTTATTACCGGCTGGACTGAAGGCCTGCAGCTCATGAAAGAAGGTGCCAAATACCGCTTTTTTATTCCTGCGGAACTGGCCTATGGACAAGTAGGTTCAGGGGATGTAATCGAACCAAATAGCACCCTGATTTTTGATATTGAACTGATTGAAGTGATTAAATAAAAAACGTCTGTACTTAAAAAATGAAAAGGCCGGATTTGCATGATTGGCCTTTCCCTTTGTTAAGCGTAGCCATGAATTAATCTGCTGTTTTCATGTCATCTTCACATTAGTTTTGCTATTTTTATGCTTTAATCAATGTACTTCACAAGAATAAAGGAGCTGAGTATGGCCACCATCAAGACTCGCGAAATTCACTATACTGCTCAGGATGGGCAGTCACTTATTGGTTATTTTGCTGCACCTGAGGCCGATCTTCCTGTCGCTGGCGTTATTGTGGCACCCGAATGGTGGGGACGGAATGCATATACCGAACAGCGTGCCCGCGAACTTGCAGAACATGGCTATGCGGCCTTGGCCCTTGATATGTACGGCGAGAAAAAAGTGACCACCCAGTCTGATCAGGCCTATGAATGGATGATGCAGACCTTTGAAGATCCGGATACCATTGTTAACCGTGCTGCGGCTGGCTTACAAGTACTGGCTGAACAGGCTGAAGTCAATCCAGAAAAACTTGCTGCGATAGGCTTCTGCTATGGCGGTAAAGTGGTGCTGGATCTGGCACGTTCGAATGCGCCGCTCCAAGCAGTTGCAACCTTCCATGCCAACCTTTCACCTAAGGCACCGGCGCAGGAAGGCCAGGTTCAGGCCGAAATTTTAGTCATGCATGGTGAGCTGGACAGCATGGTCACGCTGGATGATGTGGCAAGCTTTAAACATGAAATGCAGCAAGCCAAAGTAGTGCATGAAGTGATCGTGTTTGAAAATGCCAAACATGGCTTTAGCAATCCATTGGCCGATGAACGTGCCAAAGCCAATGCTGTCGATCTGGGCTATAACGCAGAAGCAGAAAAGCAAAGCCTAGCTGCCATGTATGAGCTACTTGCGCGTCGTCTAGGCTAATACCTATTTCGCTGACGGTGTCCCTACCCGGCTTAAAACAGGATTAGGGAATCGGTCTTATGCTTGAAGAATATAAAATAAATCCGACCAGAGGAGATACTCATCATGACTGAAGTCCATTGCCCTTATTGTAATTATGATGAATATGATGTCATTGCCCAAAATGAATATAGTGTGGTCATTCCGGAGCCGCATTCATTGTCTAAAGGCCATTGTGTGATTATTCCACTGCGTCATGTCTCTTCATTTTTTGAAGTCACCGATAAAGAACGAAAAGCCATGATGTCTTTACTGGAACAGGCACGCAATGAGCTGAAAATTCGCTACCAGCCTACCGGTTTTCATATTGGCTTTAATGATGGTGAAGTCTTTCACGAAAAGGTGGATCATCTGCATATTCATATTATTCCACGTTATGAAGATAAGGCCTTAAAGCTGGATGAACGCTGGGGTATTGAAAAATAAAGCCTGAATCTCTGCTAAGTGAACGCTTCGCGAAGTGTTCACTTTGATTCTGCCTTTCATTGCTTTGCTTTGTTTCAAGCAGCACAGTTTCGCCGACTTTTCAACTTTTAGCTCCCGCTCTTCAGTTATACTAGGCATCATTTCCTTTCCCCCTGTTTGTTTGCTTTCATGTTTGTATTTTCAAATGCCCTGTTAGAATGGTTTGATGTGCATGGCCGTCATGACTTGCCTTGGCAGATCGCAGATGATCCTTATAAGGTCTGGGTCTCTGAAATTATGCTTCAGCAGACTCAGGTGAAAACCGTACTGCAATATTTTGAGCGTTTTATTCAGCGCTTCCCGACTGTGCAGGACTTGGGTACAGCCTCTTGGGATGAAGTCGCGCCTTACTGGGCCGGGTTAGGCTATTATGCCCGCGCCCGTAATTTACATAAGGCAGCCGGCATGGTCACGGTACAGGGACATTTCCCCGCTACACTCGAAGAATGGATGGCATTGCCCGGAATCGGCCGCTCAACCGCCGGTGCCCTGATGTCTTTGGGCTTACGACAATACGGCGTGATCATGGATGGCAATGTCAAACGGGTGCTGGCACGCTTTTTTGCCATTGAAGATGACCTGTCCAAACCCGTTCATGAACGTGCCCTTTGGCAACTGGCAGAGCGGCTCTGTCCTGTGGAGCGGAATCATGACTATACTCAGGCCATTATGGATCTCGGTGCAACCATCTGTACCCCTAAAAAGCCTTTGTGTCTGTATTGTCCGATGCAGCAGCATTGCAAGGCGCATCAGCAGGGCTTGGAAAATGAATTACCCTTTAAAAAAGCCAAGAAACCCGTTCCTGTCAGATCGGCTCAGGTCCTATTGATTCAGGCAAATGCAGAATGGCTCTGGCAACAGCGTCCTCATAGTGGGCTATGGGGTGGACTCTGGTGTCTGCCAATTATTGAAACTGAACATGAGCTTGAGCAGCGCTGCCAACAGCTTGGCTTAAAAAGTGTCATTCAAAAAGTCCGGATCAGTCATAGTTTTACCCATTTCACCTGGCAGCTTGAAGCAGTCATCTTTATGGTCGAAGCAGACCAGCAGGAGCATCTGTCGCTTGAGCTGCAAGGTAGCTGGATGAGCCCCGAAGCGGCCATCCATGCGGGTATTCCGACCGCCATGAAAAAATTGATTTCTACCGTAAATCTATGACATAGTCTAAAGCAGGAAAAACCATACTGGCCTTATTTAAGGATGAAGATCTTGCGCCACGCCCTTGCCTTCTGCTGGCTATTGCTGAGCATGTTATTTTTGGCGGCCTGTAGTAGTGCCCCGAAACACCCTTCTGCTGCACAGCTAAATCCTGCACTGGTACAAAAGCTGAATGGCATGTCTCTGCCCGCCTCCTTGCCAATTCCGGTGGATCGAATCCGGCCATCAGAACTCCAAGATACTTGGGGGGCTTCTCGTAGTCGGGGTCGTCTGCATGAAGGGATTGATATTTTGGCTCCACGTGGAACCAAAATTCGTAGCACGACACCGGGGCTGATTGCAGATTTACGAAATAACAATTTGGGTGGTAAAGTAGTCTGGATTTTGGGTCCCAGCGGGACCTGGCATTATTATGCGCATCTTGATGGTCATAAACGTGGCTTGAAAGTCGGTGATTATGTCAAAAAAGGCGATGTTATCGGTTATGTCGGTAATAGTGGCAATGCTCGCCATACCGCACCGCATCTGCACTATGGCCTTTATCTGAATGGCAAAGGGCGTGGTGTGGTTAATCCCTACCCCTATTTACGTTAATTTTAGGAAATTTACATGTCAGAAGCGTTGATCAACCGTCTGGTCGAATTTGCTGAGTCAGGCAATCAACAAAAAATTGTATTGAATGGTCAAAGCTATCAGGGCTGGGTCATGGAAATTACTGAAGAAGCGCTTCTGATCACTACCGGCTATGCAGACAAAACCGGCAAAGACATGTGGATTCCGTTTGCTGATCTGGCACAGGCAGAACTGTCCTACTGGGATAATCAGCAGGATCAGTGGGCTGCCTTTAAACTGTAACAATCCTTCAAATCACGGATAGAACCCGAATTTAACAATCCCAAGGACTAGAGCGCGCTGGAGGTGGGTACATGCAACCCGGAACTCTAGTTCTTATGTCTGATCAGACTCACATATTCTGCTTCATCGCCGTTCAAGGATCTTCTTTAATACCAGAGCATGATTTTTCTCTTTATCTTGAGCAGCAGTAATTAAAGTAATATCTTTTTCTTGAGCTAAACTTCTAATTTTATCCAACTGCGCAGTTTGACTTTCTAGTTCTTGCTGATACTTCTGTTGAAACTCATCCCAATGCTGCTCCATATCTTCATGAAACCATGTTCTCAAAGCATTCGAGGGGGTGAGGTCTTTGGCCCAGATATCAATTTTAGCCTCTTCCTTTTTTACTCCTCGTGGCCACAAGCGGTCAACCAAGACTCTTAAACCATCCTGAGCGGAAGCTTCACTATAAATTCTTTTTATAAAAATTGTCATTTTATTATTCTCCCGAAGTTGTGCAGCGATTTATCAAAAAACGGAGGCTTCTAGTGATAGCGTGCTTGAGCCAAGCAAACAGCATCTTTAAGGCGCTGTTCAAGTACAATGGCTATCAATAAAAACGCTTATAATTGAAGCAATATCTCATTTCTTTAAGATGGGGATAAAAGATTTTTTTGTCAATTTCATTCAGGATACTGAAATGAAGGGCAGCAGACAGGAATGAAAGCAATAAAAAGTCGTATTTTATTGCTTAAGTTCTCAAAATGATTTTAATCCTGAAAAGAAGTTTTATGCAGTTTAGTTAAAGTGTAGCCTATTGAATCATGACCAAAGCAAGCCGGATTAAAGGCAATTTGGCAGGTATTTGGCAACGTTATTATAAAAATCAGGAGCGTCGCATGACCCTTCAACGCTGTAGCTGGTGTTCCAATGATCCGCTTTACATGGCCTACCATGATCAGGAATGGGGGCAAGCGCTGTATGATGAAAAGCGTCTGTTTGAGATGTTGTGCCTGGAAGGCCAGCAGGCCGGTTTAGCTTGGATCACGGTGCTCAAAAAACGTGAAGCTTATCGTCAACATTTCTTTCAATATTCCATTCAGACTATCGCGTTGTTTACCGAGGAACAACTCCAGAGCAAACTTGCAGATGCGAGCTTGATACGGCATATCGGCAAGCTCACCGCGATTCGTGATAATGCCCGCGCCTGGCAACGCCTCTGCCAACAGGGCATCCATATGGTGGACTGGCTCTGGTCTTTTGTCGAGTCAGCGCAAATCAGCCATGATGTTCCAGATTATCGACAAGCACCCGCACAGACCAGCCAAAGCCGGCAGATGTCCAAGGCCTTAAAACAGGCAGGTTTTAAATTTGTCGGCCCGACCATTTGTTATGCCTTTATGCAGGCTGTCGGCATGGTCAATGATCATGAAAATCACTGTGACTTTAAAATCCTATCTTCCCCTTCCAATAAGAGCTAAAAATATGTCGAATACCATTCAAGCCTATGCTGCCATGTCTGCAGGTGCCGCACTGGAACCTTATCAGTTTGATGCCGGTGAACTGCAACCCCATCAGGTCGAAGTCCAGGTAGAATATTGTGGTCTCTGCCACTCTGATATTTCAGTGATCAATAATGACTGGGGTTCTTCCGTCTATCCGGTGGTGGCCGGACATGAAATCATCGGCACCATTCGTCAGCTGGGTGCTGAAGCCAAAGGGTTAAAAATAGGCCAGCGCGTTGGCATTGGCTGGACTGCAGAAAGCTGCCAGTATTGTGATCCGTGTCTTTCAGGTCAGCAGGTCTTGTGTACGGGTGGACAGGTGGCGACCATCGTCGGTCATGCTGGAGGTTTTGCCGATAAAGTACGTGCCGGCTGGCAATGGGTGATTCCGCTTCCGCAGGATCTGGACCCGGAAAGTGCCGGCCCGCTGCTCTGCGGCGGTATTACGGTCTTTGACCCGATGCTCAAGCATCAGATTCAGGCCCTTCATCATGTGGGGGTGATTGGTATCGGCGGTTTGGGGCATATGGCAATCAAGCTGCTCAAAGCCTGGGGCTGTGAGATTACGGCCTTTACTTCCAGCCTGGATAAAATAGAAGAGCTGCATGCCATGGGCGCCGATCATGTAGTCAATAACCGTGATCCTGCCGCCATTAAAGCGCTGCGAGGTAAATTCGATTTGCTGCTCAGTACGGTCAATGTGCCCTTAGACTGGAAGGCTTACTTGGCGACACTGGCACCCAAGGGCACTCTGCATATGCTGGGTCTGCCTTTGGAGCCGATGCAGATTTCCGCCAGTTCCCTGATTGGGGGGGCTAAATCCGTCACCGGTTCACCAACAGGCTCTCCGGCGGCCTTGCGTCAGTTGCTCCAGTTCGCTGCACGTAAAAATATTGCCCCCCAGATTGAACTTTTCCCGATGTCAGAAATTAATGCTGCAATTGAACGCCTGCATTCTGGTCAGGCACGTTACCGGATTGTACTCAAGGCCGATTTCTAATTATTTAACGCAATAGGCCACGATAGAATCATCTGACATACAGACTGGAATCATATCACTCGCCAAAGCGGATTGTGACAGCAGTGGTATATTCCAGCAGGCCTCGCACTTGAGTGGGGAGTAATTTAGCTCAATTTCGCTCTTTGATTAAAGTGATCCATCACCTCTTCACTACATAAGGATCATCATATTCAAGGGCAATACAGCATTCTGTTGGATATGCTCACTCTGGGGCTGGCTGGGTGTTGCATACACCCGCTCTCTAAGCTATCAGTTTATTTCAGAATGAGGCTTAACTCTTCCATCTAAAGCCAGCTTCAAGCGGACTTTTTTTTATGGCCTGTTTAACGTAAAGCTTCGGGTAAAACAGAGCTGGATACAGGTTTGGCAAGCTCGGTTTTCATCTTTTGTAGCATCTGATAAGGCTGCTGCTGGACAAACATATTCACGAAAGTCAGAGGAATAGAACCTTCCGGATTGGCATAGCCATAAGTTGAAACCTTGACTTTATGATTGCCTAGCTTCTGGAAGGTCCAGTCGCCCTGATAATCGGTTAAACGAACATAGTTTGGATTTAGGGCATAGCCAGTTGAAATCGCCTTATTCCTGATGGTGATCTGACCATTGGCATTCTTGATCATTTTGCCCTGTACCACCAGGTCGCGGTCTTTGAGAGGAAAGGGGAAATCCAGCACCATATACAAGGTAAAATCACCTTTGATATTGTCGCGTGACAAGAGCTTGATACTGCCCATATAGGGAACCCATTTCACTGCCTGCTCGACATCCAGAATCAGGGAAACTGCTTTCTCAATCGGTACATCATAGGAGGTTTCAGCTTTATACAAAAAGACCGGGTGACGTTCATCTTGATAGGTCCAGACCTTGATATTATTTTTATGAATGGAGAGTTTGGCATTGTCTATAGATTTTGCCTGTGCCATGGCAATGAATGCCATAGCACAGCACATCAATATCATTTTTTGCATTGTAGGATTCATCTTATTTTAGTTTTAATCTTTTTATAAATGATTTTGACGGATTTTTAAACCTTTATATCATTAAAACCCAGCACATCTTTCATATCATATTTGCGTGCTTCACGGCCCACGACCCATGCTGCTGCACGTACTGCCCCTGAAGCAAAGTTCATACGGTTGGTGGCTTTGTGGGTAATTTCTACACGTTCCCCTTCGCCAATAAACATGGCGGTATGTTCACCAACAATATCACCGCCACGAATAGTCTGGAAACCGATACTTTGACGTTCACGCGGACCCGTATGTCCTTCACGATGATAAACCGCATCTTTTTTCAGATCACGGCCTAAAGCATCTGCAATCGCTTCACCCATCATCAAGGCCGTACCTGACGGTGCATCGACTTTATGACGGTGATGCGCTTCAATGACTTCGATATCTACGCTATCCCCAAAAACCTTGGACGCCAGCTCAAGGAGTTTAATAGAAACGTTTACACCGACTGAATAGTTGGCTGCATATACCACCGGTGTTTCTTGTGCCGATGCATCTAGGTAGGCTTTTTGCTCGTCATTCATCCCGGTCGTGCCAATTACGATGGCTACACCATGTTCACGGCAAATTTTTAAATGCTGGACTGTAGCCGCAGGTGCAGTAAAGTCAATCACGACGTCACAGTCCTGGACGACCTCTTCAAGATTGCCTACGACTTTGACGCCCAGGCTGCCCACACCCGCCAGTTCACCGGCATCCGCACCGATCAGCGAGCTTTCAGGGCGTTCTACGGCAGCGGCCAGTTGATAGCCGGCTTCATTAACCGCCTGAATAAGAATGCGTCCCATACGGCCGCCTGCACCTAAAATCCCAATGCGTGGTGTCGCTGACATAACCTAGTCCTGATGTTAAATTTAAAATTATTCTTACTATAGCAAAACTCGTCCCTAACACTAAGATTGATCGTATAAAAATCAATGAAAAGAATGCAAGAGACTTATAAGAGAGGGTAAGAGGGGGCAAATATAAAACTAGTTTAGGGAGCAGGGTAAAAAAAAACTGCATAAACCTGTCGAATAGTGAGCAAAGAGTAAGCATACAAGCTGATAAATCTATCAAAACACCCAGTCGGTCGTGACTGGGATTTTTTATTCACCTTAAGACTATGAGGTATATCTTAGCTCGGCATTTGCAGTGAAATACCCCGTGGTCGCCCTAATACCTGACCCGAACTTTTCAAGCCGAGTCTTTTTATTCGCCCATGATTGTTCTATTCTGAAACGCCACTTTTCTCAAACTGTTAAGCTCTCCCCCGTTATCAAAATCATGCCACACTACTTATGAGATTTGAGTTATTTTTTCCATCCAGTCAAGGCAGATACAGGGATTCGTTTTATTAATTCCACCGAGCTGATTGTTTTGCCCTCATCTTCAAATGAAAAGACACCGTAGATTGAAAAACTTAGCGAGTCGGGAGAAAAGTAGTGAGGCTGGGTTGTACTAACTTCAATTATATAAAAATCTATTTCGGCATTACATCAAAAAATGTTCATGGTGTTGCGGTACTTGAGTCTCTACCTCAAGATTCAAGCCAAGACAAATAAAATTAATTTCCCCCTAGCTGAACCCTCTAAATTTATAATTGATGCGTTTCATAGCTGAATACATCTGTTTTTAATGAGGGTTCATTTTAGCCTTATGGGTTAAAAATTACAGTAAATGACCTAATTTTTCACCCATTTTCACCAATGAATTAGCTTTAAAGGCGGCATCCCACTGCATCTTGTTTTCTTCAAACAGGATAATCGCTGTTGAGCCAAGATAGAAACGTCCCAGTTCAGCGCCTTTTTCCAGAAACAGATTATGCTGGTTCAGCTCAATGCGGCCGGAAGGTTTCACTTTACCGGTCGCCACCGTTTCAATACCCGCCACAATCATGGCACCAACAAGCACCACTGCCATCCGGCCCACTTCGGTATCGAACAGGCAGACCATGCGTTCATTACGGGCAAACAGTCCCGGAATATTTTCCGCAGTCACCTGATTGACTGAGAACAGCTCGCCGGGGACATATAAGGTTTCAGTTAAAGTTCCAGCAAATGGCATGTGCACACGGTGATAATCGCGCGGTGACAGATATACAGTAGCAAATTGACCATTCTTAAATGGTCCTGCCAGTTGCGGATCAGCGATCAGGGTTTCCACGGTATATTTCTGGCCTTTGGCCTGAAACACATCGCCATTTTCGATTTTGCCCAATTGGGAAATGGCGCCATCCGCAGGCGATACAATACTGCGAGTATCGGTATCTACGGCGCGAATACCTGCTTTTAAGCCACGGGTAAAAAATTCATTAAAAGATTTATATTTCAGCGCATTGGCTTGCTCTGCAATACTCATATCAATGCCATATTGTGCCTTGAACGCCGCAATCGCTGCATTTTTCACAATCGGGTTTTCACTGGCGGCAATTTTACCCACCACGCGAGACAGACGATGCTGCGGCACCAGACCTTGTGCCTTAATAAATAATTGTTGCTTTAAACGCGATGTGATGCTCAAGACAGCACCTCCCCTGTAGCGATTGGACTATCGAGGCGGTTGCCCCATTCACTCCACGCACCATCATAGACTTGGATTTTCCAGCCCAGTAAACGGCCCAGAATATACGCCAAACCTGAACGATGATGTGACTGACAATACACCACAACCGGCTGATCCAGATCAAAGCCGAGTTGTTCCAGACGCTGTCGGGTACGTGGTAAGGGATGTAATTTTAAATGATTTTCACGGTTAAGGGCAGTACTCCATTCAAAATGACGTGCTCCCGGAATATGACCGCCGCGTCGTGCAGCCAGACGCAAGCCGGTATATTCATCTTCTGTACGGCAATCCCAGATCTGAATCTTTTTATTTTCAACCAGTTGTCTTAAATCTTGATAGCCAATCTGAAACTCGGCCTTATTTTCCAGCTGAACCGGAAGCAAATGCTCAACTGTGAGAAATTGTTCCTGCCTAGAAGAAGTCGGTAAGCCCGCACCCAGCCAGGCATGAATTCCGCCATTGAGCAGACTGGTATTTTCAAAGCCCAGACAATGCAAATTCCACAGCAGACGACCGGCCCAAGCACCGCCTTCATCATCATAAGCCACCACATGATGCTCTGGAGAGATATTCAGATAACCGATCAATGCGTTCAAACCTTCCATATCCGGCAACAAACCCATCGCATTTTCTTCCTGGCGCAGTAAAAGTTTAGGCAGCAAGTGCAAAGCATGCGGAATATGTAATTGTTCATATACCGAGGCCCGACTCAAATCGACAATACGAAGTTTTTCATTACCCAGATGTGGAACTAAATCTTCAGCCTCAATCAGCAGGCCAAAATTAAATGCGGAAGCTGTCATGGTTATCATCAATAGAATTGATCAAATCTCTGTGATCTTAACACAGCTCACTTTTTCACTAATGTGGTTTTTCTAAAGATCCTTAGCATCATTTTAAATAAGCTACAGTTCAGGCAAAGCACCCCAATAAAAAACCGTCTGGGTTCAGACGGTTGTAGAAAATTTTAAGCAGGTTCTGCAATATCAAAGACCTGACGCAAATAAGCCAGGAAAGTATCGTTATCGGTCATGGTCTTGCCCGGACTGTCAGAAATTTTAGCCACAGACTGACGATTACACTCCACCAGCTTCAGTACAATATTCAAGGGTGTCTGCCCCATATCATTGGTCAAGTTCGTCCCGATTCCAAAACTGACCTGAAAACGGTTCTTAAAGTACTGGTGCAATTTCCAGGCTTTTTCCAGATTCAGACCATCACTAAAGGTCAGCATCTTGGTTTTACTGTCAATTTTAAGCTGCTTATAATGCGCATACGCTTTATCGCCCCATTCATAGGGATCGCCACTGTCATGACGCAGGCCATCAAATAATTTGGCAAAGTACAGATCAAAATCACGCAGGAATGCATCCATGCCGACCACATCGGTTAAAGCAATGCCTAGGTCACCACGATATTCCTGTACCCAGGTTTCAAGCGCCGCTTTCTGGAAGTCACGCAGACGTACGTCCAGCGCCTGAAAGGCTTGCAGGAATTCATGCGCCATGGTGCCAATCGGGGTAATGCCGAGTTCTTTGGCCAGCAGCACATTACTGGTGCCACGGAATACATGCGGCGCAGCCTTATTAAATTCTTCGACCACATGCTTTTGCCAGGCAAAACTATAACGACGACGTGTACCAAAATCCGAGACCAAAAATGGTGGATCATTTGGATCCTGTGCAGCATCACACTGCTTTAACAGTTCAATTTTGGCAGTTAAGCGACGTTCACCTTCGGCCAGCACCTCAGGGCTACGAATACGGCTGAAATACAGTTCGTTGACAATGGCCAGTACGAAGATTTCAAACATCATCGCCTGTACCATCGGACCTTCTACAATAATGTCCAGACGGCCCTGACTGTCAATGCTGGCCTGAATAAAACGGCGTTTCAGCTGGAACAGTTCCAGATAGTCAACAAAGTCACTTTTGATAAAACGCAGGCCACGGAGATATTGCAGCTCATCTTCTTTAAATTTAAGCTGACACAGCAAATCCAGTTGATGATTCAGATCATCCAGAATATCCGTCAGTGGATATACCGTCTCTTCCAGATTACGACAACGGAAATGATAGACACTATGAGTTTGGGGAAACTTGTGCAATACCACTTGTAGCATCGTGAATTTGTACAAGTCAGTATCTAACAAAGATTGGATGATTGGCGCCATAATGAAGAGAAATATCGCTGTGCTTTTCTGCATTAAAGCATAAATATTTAGGCAAGATTGCAGGATTTACGTACAGCTAGCTGAATTATCGATAAAAGTTTAACAAAATAAAATGGCTCGGCAGCAGTTATCCAGCGCCGTTCTGTACTGCCTCCTGTTGCTGAATGATGCTCTGCAACTGCTGTTGCTGACCAATTCCTTTGGTAGATTCAGCCGCAGCTTTTGCTCCCGGTTGTTCAGTTTGAGCATTATAGTCGACTTGGCGCAGCTAACTAACAATCGCAGATTCCATTTTTTAAACAAGGCTTCCAGACGGCAAGGTAAAGTCAAAAGCGAGCATACAATTAAAGAGTTTAAAACTCAGAATGGAGATTTTCATAGAGGCCATTCTTGCTACAATTACCTCACTTCATATAGTTATCGGTTTATAGGTGAAATGCGCGCTTTATTGCAACGGGTTCTGGAAGCCAAAGTCGTGGTTGAGGGAGAAATCACAGGTGAAATTGAACAAGGTATTCTGGTTTTTCTGGGTATAGGTAAAAATGACAATCTGGAAAAAGGCAAAAAGCTGATTGATAAAATATTGAAATACCGTTTTTTTGATGATGAACAAGGCAAAATGGGCTGGAATATCAGTCAGGCCAAAGGTGGTTTACTTCTGGTATCTCAATTTACCTTGATGGCTCAAACCCAGAAAGGTTTGCGTCCGGATTTTGGTCCGGCCATGCCGCCGACTGAAGCAAAAGTTTTGTATGAGCAACTGGTAGAATATGCCCAAAGCCAGTTTGACAATGTACAAACCGGTATTTTTGCGGCAGACATGAAAGTGCATCTGGTCAATGACGGACCAGTGACCTTTAATTTAGAAGTTGAATAATGTGCAGCATAAAGAAAGAACTTAAAGTTACCCCGGCTATGGATAGATCATTATCAACTTGGTTGTCCTGATCTATTGTTCTTAATGTTTTTCCTTGAGAAACTCTGTTTCAGGATCGCGCTTGATTACTTTGATCTCTTCCACACCAGGGGACGAAGCTTTGCTTCTTAGCAAAATTTCTTTTAATATCAGCAACCCATATATAGACCGTAGAACTATTTTTGCTTATTCGGTCTCAAATGGTTGCCAATAAACCTTAGCCATCTTCAATATTTTTCAACGCCATAAAAAATGCCAGCCATTTTTAAATCGGCCAGCATTTCCTGTTTTTTAGAAATTTTTAAATCTTATTTACCAGTTTTCTCTTTAATAAACTGACGTGCCATTTTCACTTTTTCTTTAACAGGCTTTGGCAGTTTTGGTGGAATCATTTTCGCCACCTGGTTAAACCAGACCAACAAACTAAAATCACCTTCCATCTTGATGGTACCGCTTTGCATGCCGGTCATAAAGGCAGTAGGATCACCTTTCATCAAGGTTTTAACCCCCTGCTCGCTGTCAGCAAATTGCAGGACAAAATCCGCCTTTTCTGCATCACCTGAAACTGTATCAATCTGACCATTATTCACAATAATCTGACGTGCAAACCCTTCATCTGTGCCAATCTGGATACGGAATTGACGCTCATGGACCAGTTCAATAAATTTCGGGCTGGTACGGGCCAGCTGCTTCATACGTAGCGCAAGACCGGCAACCAGCAAATCTAGGGGATCTGTACTGAGATCGACCAGAGGAAATTTGAGCACAGGAATGGAGGACAGTTTCATGGAGTTATGCCTATTTTAATTGTATGAAAATTGACAAATATCCTAGCATACATCGAAGCCAGGCTGAGGAATGACTTTGTATCATATTTCTAACACAGAAAAATGCACCCAGCGGTGCATTTTTCTGTGTCTTTCTGGCGACTTAACGACTGGATAACTGCTGCTGGTCATCTTCATACACCGGCGTATGTTCGATATAGCGGCGTTTAGCCAACGCACGTTCTGCACGGCGGTCCTCACGCAACAGCAAGAGGGTGACAATGGCCATGACAATCGTCAGTGCAGTCAGGTAGCTATAGGTCATCGGGAGTTCAAACAGGGCTTGTGTCCCACTGCGAATCATTTCGATCAGACCCCAGGTCAGCATGCCCGCAGCCATAAAACTTAACCAGCGACGATAAGGCGAGAAGAACACAGCAAGCACAGCCGCAGCGACTAAACTCAAGCCTACAATCGTTGCCAGATTCGCTGTTACCATAAAAACCCCTCCATCCAACAAGATAATGTATACGTTGACCAGCTCACACTTCTAAGCATTGAATTCTGTTAAGTCCATCAAGTGGAATATATTGATTTGAATTTCTATGTCAGCATTATGATGAGTTTTCAGCATAAGAAAAGTCCCATTTTTCGACTTTACGACATACTTTGTCGCGATATTCTTTTGTCATTACATTTTTTATTTCTATCGTTTTTGTGGATCAATGACTGTGCCAATGTTGGCGTGTCATTACAAAATCATCGGGGCTGTGCTTGGCTTAAAAAATTATTTTTTCCGTTTCAGCGGATTGCTGTTTTTCTATGCGACAGGTGCAAAAAGCAGAAAAAAAGCCCGCACAGAAATGTAAAACGCGGCCCTAAGGCCGCGTTGCTTAATAAAATTATTTAAGCACGGTTCAGATCTTTATCATGCATGCCGAGTAAATACAGCACACCGTCCAGACCGACACTAGAAATGGCCTGTGTGGCATTCTGACGAACAAGGGGCTTAGCACGAAAAGCCACGCCAAGACCTGCAATCGACAACATTGGCAAGTCATTGGCCCCATCACCCACCGCAATGGTCTGCTCTAAAGAAATCCCCATTTCATCTGCAATCTGCTTTAATAGCAGTGCCTTACGGGCACCATCTACAATATGGCCTTTGACTTCACCGGTAACCTTGCCATCCCGGACATCCAGACAGTTGGCATGTACTTCATCAATCCCCAGCTTGGCTTGCAAATATTCTGCAAAATACTGAAAACCACCCGACAGAATAGCCGTGCGATAACCTAAAGCTTTTAAAGTTGAAATCAGGCGCACTGCCCCTTCCGTGACTGTCAGGCGTTCGGCAATTTTCGGCAATACTGCTGCATCCATGCCTTCTAGCAGGGCAACACGGGCGCGGAAACTTTGCTGGAAGTCCAGCTCGCCCTGCATGGCACGTTCGGTAATTTCTGCAACCTGGGTGCCAACACCGGCTTCAATCGCCAGTTCATCAATGACTTCCTGTTCAATCAGGGTCGAGTCCATATCAAAGCAGACCAGACGGCGGTTACGGCGATAAGCATTATCTTCCTGTACCGCAACATCCACATTCAGTTCATTCGACAGGCTCAGGCAGGCTGCACGCATGGCCGCAGCATCCAGCATCTGCCCACTTAAACCGAACTGGATACAGGCACGTTTCGGACCTTTGCTGGAGCCATCCAGGGCGGGACGGCCGGAAAGACGTGTGACCGTTTCAATATTAAAACCTTGGCTGGATACAATATGGGTCACAGCCTGAAGATGAGAGGCATTTAATTCCGGAGCCAATGCCGTTACGATATAACGTGTGCGTCCACCTTCTTTCACCCATTGCCCATATTCAGCAGTAGAGATCGGTTTAAAGCGCACTGTTAACCCGATATCATGTGCTAGAATCAGGATTTCCTTCATGGCTAATGCTGTTGCAGTCTGGTCATTAGACGAGACCACAATTCCTAAGGTCAGTTGATTATGAATGACCGCTTGTCCTACATCTAAAATTTGTAAGGAATGGGCGGACAAAACCTGCATTAATCGTGTAAATTGATTAGGCTGGTCGGGTCCTAAAAATGATATAAGAATGATTTCTTGCATGAATTGACTCGGGTCTGATCTGAGCGACAACAATTGTTAGAATCATAATCGAAATTGAACAGAATTGCCTTGGAAGTTTAAGTTGAATGCGCCTAGACAAGGGCTATTTGCTAGCCTACTGATTGTAAGTTTTGCTTTACATACCTTTTTACTGGTATTGGCAACCACTCACCAACTGAATGACAACCGGGCCAGTCAAGGGCAGCTGATGACCAGTCAGCTGGTCACTGACAGCCTGGCAGAGCTTGAACCCGCCAACCGTGTTTCCTTGGCGCTTCTGGCCAATCGCTATGCCACCAACCCCAGTGTAACCTCTATCCGTATCCTGGATGCGAATGGTCAGGTTCTGGCCACTGGCGGACTGACTAAAACTCGTGAGGGTGAAGTTTTTGTTCGTGATGCCCTGCAAAACGAGAAAAAAGTAGGGGTCATTGAAATCACCCTGATTGAGCCAAGTATTGGGGAAATCCTCCGTACCCAATGGCTGGCGATCCTGTTCTCTTTTGTCATTCATGGCCTGCTCTGGGTAGCCTATCGTGCAGTAGCGCGTCCAAGCCGGACCGAATATCTGGCGCGCATCAACAATGAATCCCGCCTCAAGTTTGAAATCCAGAGCCTGACCCAGGCACTGGAGCAGGAAAAGCACAATGCCGCTTTGGCGATTGCCCAGGCTCAGCAGGCTCTTAAACATAAACCCAAAGAAAAAGAGCAACCGGCTGTGGTGCTGGATCATGACAGTCTGTCTTTGAACATCCAGTTCTATGATCCAAAACAGTTACTGGATAGCGTCAATAAAACTGTGTCTGTACCTTATTTCAATCTGTGCCAGATTTTCCTGAACAAGGCCACTGAGCTCTGTGTACAACATTACAAGCTGAACAGTCAGGATATTTCTACCGTACAGAAATTTAATGAAAAAGGCGCAACCATCAGTATTGCAGCAGACAAACCGGATGCCTTGGCCTGCCTGACCATGATCAGTGCTGTATTTCAGCTGCTTTCGGAGGTCTTGTATAAACGTTACCGTGAAGAAAAACGTTTTGTCCTGCAAACCCGTAGTGCCATTTCATCAACTGTGGAGGAAATGCAGTTGAACTCGGTACAGGCAGCAGAACGTCTGGTCCAGCAACTGATGGCCAAAGAAAGCGCTCTGCATGTTCCAAATAGCTTACTGAAAAATATCTCGGATCATTTTGAGCTGGTCAGCATGCCTAATCCAACCAATGTACTGACCCGTCATGCTTTTGTAGTCAATGGCATGGATGCTGAAACAGCCGAGCTGGCCCAAACGTTCAGGACTGAAATTCTAAAATCCAAGCAGTCCAAAGCATCATAATAGCGACTGAAATACTTCCTAAGAAAAGCCGTTTAGCGTTGTATATACGGCTTTTTTAATGGGAAGAAATACTTATCAGAAACTCAAGTTTCTTGAAAGGATGATGTTCATCTAGTCCAGCTTATGGGTGGTTGTTTCAGCCTGTCTTGACGCCCAGTAAGTCGCCAGAGCCGGTCCAGAAATATTGTGCCATAAACTGAAAATAGCACTCGGTACAGCAGTGACCGGAGACGCTGCAAAATGAGTAGCAGCCAAAGCCACGCCCAGCCCGGAATTTTGCATACCCACTTCAACGGCAACGGCGCGACAGTCTATTTCTGCCAGCTTAAACAGGCGGCTGGCCCAATAACCCAGTAAATAGCCCAGTCCGTTATGTAAAGCCACAATTCCTAAAATCATCAAGCCGGATTCCAAAATCTGGGTTTTACTGCCGGCAATAATTGCAGCCACAATCGCCACAATCGCCAGTACTGAAACCAGTGGCATAACCTGAATATAGGCTTCAACCCTGGTCTTTAACACTGCCCGAACTATCAAGCCCAAGAAAATTGGAAATAACACCACCTGCAAAATCGAGATCAGCATCGACCAGGCATTGATCTCAATCCATTGACTTGCCAGCAGATAAAACATGATCGGTGTCAGAATCGGTGCCAATAAGGTTGAAACTGAGGTACAGGCCACCGACAGCGCTGTGTTGCCTCGGGCCATATAGGTAATGACATTCGAGGCCGTTCCTCCCGGACAGCAGCCGACCAGAATCACACCGACTGCAATTTCAGCAGGAAGCCGGAACAACTGACAGAGCAAAAAAGCCAGCCCGGGCATTACCAGAAACTGGGCCACAACGCCAATCGCGACAGCCTTCGGACTCTGCAAGACGCTTTTAAAATCGCCCAAGGTCATGGTCATGCCCATACCAAACATGATCAGTCCCAACATCCACGGAATATAGGCACGTAACCAGACAAAGAGATCAGGCAGCATCAAGGCAATCGCTGAAAACAGGATGACCCACAAAGCAAAGGTTTTTTGGACAAACTGGCTAAATTGAAGCAGTGCTGACATGGGCTAATCCCATCAATAACAAAGAGAAAAGGTATCGCTTGATACCTCGACATTACAGGCAGTCTATACAGATTCCCAGGTTACTTCTATACAGCCAGAATCAGGCAGCATCCAGTATATCTTTTAGATAAATCCGTTTAACGCCCTGTGCCAGCATGTCCTGCCAGGCATGTTGCAAGGAACCGTTCAGATCAATACCCTTGGTGGCATCAGCAATCACATAGGCATTAAACCCCAGCTTGCGGGCATCCATCGCGGTCCAGGCCACACAAAAATCTGTCGCAATCCCGACGATAAAAACCGTATCAATATGACGTTCGCGCAAATAACCCGCCAGACCTGTAGTGGTTTTTTGATCCGCTTCCAAAAAGGCAGAATAGCTGTCGATCTGGGGATGGAATCCTTTGCGGATAATCAGTTGGGCTTGAGGCAGATGTAAATCCGGATGCAGCTCCGCATCTGGAGTACCCTGCACACAATGACTTGGCCAGAGTACCTGAGGACCATAGTCCAGCTGAATGGTTTGATAAACCGCTTTGCCAAAATGATTGCTTGCAAAAGAAACATGATCTGCCGGGTGCCAGTCTTGGGTCAGGACAATATTGTCAAAATACTGTCCCAATCGATTGATATTTGGAATAATCTGATCTGCATGTGCAACCGCCAGATTGCCTCCCGGTGTAAATCCTCGCTGTACATCCACCACGATCAAAGCTGCATTGTGCATTATTTTTATTCCTTAAAAACTGAATTTGCACCCAAGCATAGCCCAAAACGAAAGATTTTTTTTACTCTCTTTACTAAAATAGAATAACGGCCGATTCTGAAAAAACTGCTGCTGGCAATGATTTAAATATGTAATCAATCCCTTGGTTTTATCCAGTCAAAATGAACATAAAAAAGCCTGCATGTGCAGGCTTTTCAATAGGGACTGATCAAACTTTAGTGCGGTTGACCAGAATCAGCATACATACCGCCGAGATCAGAATACATGGAATCGCTGCCGAGATGACCCCTGCGGCACCAAAACCTGCTACCAGAAGCTGACCTGCAATCGCAGGCCCAAGCATTGCGCCAACACGGCCTACAGCAGAAGCGACCCCTACCCCTGTACCACGTACTTCAGTTGGATACACAATACTCCCGAAAGCATACAGTACCCCCTGACAACCAATAACGAAGGCACCGGCCAAGGCTGCTGCTATATACATCTGGTTCAGTGAGCTGGCACCATTCAATGCCAGCAAACCTGCCAAAATGCCACCATACATCAATACAATCACATAGGCTTTCTTCCAGCGATCCGTCAACATACCCAGAATGATGGTACCAATGGTCGCAGTTACCATGAAATAGAACTGGGCTGTTGAACCATTCTTACGAGTAAAGCCCAGTTCCATAAACAGTGATGGCAACCAGCTCAGCATGATATACACCACCATCAGGGTAAAGAAATAACTCACCCAGATACATACAGTACGAAACAGGTTATCCGAGTTAAACAGGTCCTTGAAGGAGCCTTGTGATGCTGTCGCCAGCTCTGTAGCCGTTTTGTGCTGCGCTTTTAAATATTCCTTCGACTCTGGCAGAAACCCCATCATGAGTGGAATTGCAATAATCGGTAATAAACCACCCAGGTAGAATACGTTTTTCCAGTTCGCCCCAAATTCAGTTGCAGCCACTAAAGATAAAATGGCAGCACCAACCGGCATACCGCAGTACATCAATCCCACCGCACGACCACGATTTTGTGGCGATACAGCTTCAGATGCCAGAGTAATCAGAATCGGCATGGCTCCACCCAGACCAGCGCCTGCCAGAAAACGTACGGCCAGCAAGCTATGAAAACTGTTGACCCATACGGTACATAAGGTAAAGAGAGCAAATATTGCTGTCGACCAGATCAGGACTTTCTTACGGCCAATACGATCTGCAAACCGACCGCCGACCAGTGCACCCGGCAATAAGCCTAGAATCCCTGCACTAAAAAACACCCCCAATTGTGAACTATCAAGACCAAAATGCTCACGTATACCCGCCGCAGCAATCCCTGCTGCCTGAATATCTAAGCCTTCAATCACGGCAATCAGAAAGCAGATCGCGACCGTGACGATGGCATGCTTATTGTCTGATTTTTCCATTGGAATATCCTTGTTTAATCAGCGTTCAAAAAGAGAGCCCATCATCTATGAGTGGCCAATTAGAATTAACTATCAAAAAGTTGAACGCTTTGGTTGGATTTCCGAACAGGAGAAATTTTGATGACTTTCGCATTGCTTGCAATAAAGTCTTAAAAACGATTAATTAAAATTATATAAAATTCAGTCTCTTATCTATAAGACTTATAAATCAGCCCTAAGATTTAACCAGTTAGAAAAATAAATGATTTAAATTTAATACTTTAAACAGCTTAATCAGACGTTATTTTTATTTAACAGGCTGATTTTTCGCTCTATTTCTATATTTTTCACATCTCAATTCATCGAATATAAATATTAGTTCATATCAAAGTGCAATTTTCTATTTAAAAAAACTTAAAAAATCAGAAGGTTGAATATTTTTATAGCAGTATTTTAGTCGCAGGGTTATAAAACAAATTGGTCAAAAAAAACTTTATAGCAAGTTTTATTTACCTTCTATCTAGCTTGAATGGGCAGTCAAACACCTCTTCTCGGGTCTTGATTGTTTTACATAGGCTTTGTATAAAGAATCAGTGGCTTTGACTAAAGCATATTGTTCTTATGCGTTTGATCAGTCATAATTTGCATAAGCAATATTCAATTCAGCCCAGATTGATTGAATTTGTTCTCAATCAGAATACAAACCCATCCAAATTTATGTTTTCTCATTCTCTTCGGATGGACAAATAGGATAGTTTTTCAAAATGACTCAGCAAGCACAGACCACTCAGGGTTCCATTGTCGCAATCGTCACCCCAATGTTTGAAGATGGCAGCGTAGATTGGAAGAGCCTCGAGAAGCTGGTTGAGTGGCATATTGCAGAGGGTACAAATGGAATTGTCGCCGTAGGTACTACCGGTGAAGCCTCTACGCTCAGCATGAGTGAACATACGCAGGTGATCAAAGAAATCATCCGTGTGGCAAAAAAACGTATTCCTGTGATTGCGGGTACGGGGGCAAACTCGACCCATGAAGCCATTCAATTAACCCGTGAAGCCAAAGAACTGGGGGCTGATGCTGCCCTGTTGGTGACACCTTATTATAATAAACCGACCCAGGAAGGCTTATACCAGCACTATAAGGCGATTGCTGAGGCAGTTGATCTTCCCCAGATTCTTTATAATGTGCCGGGCCGTACGGGCGTAGACATGGCCAATGAAACAGTGATTCGTCTGGCAGATATTCCGCAAATTGTGGGCATCAAGGACGCAACCGGTGATGTTGCGCGTGGTGCAGCTCTGCTTGAGGGCCTGACTGGCAAGAACATGACCGTCTATTCAGGTGATGATGCAACGGCTTATCAGCTGATGGGTCATGGGGCTAAAGGTAATATTTCGGTGACTGCCAATGTGGCACCCAAAGCCATGAGTGAAGTCTGCGCGGCTGCACTTCAAGGCGATATGGCACGTGCTGAAGAGCTGAATTCGCAGATTGCAAATTTACACAATATTTTATTTTGCGAATCGAACCCGATTCCTGTGAAATGGGCACTTCACGATATGGGCTTAATCGGTACAGGTATTCGCCTGCCATTAACCCCTCTTGCAGAACAATATCGCGCTCCGCTTCATGAAGCACTGGTGGTAGCGGGCGTCATTCAATAAAAGAGCACAATTATGCATTTACGTTTAGGACTTACCTTCGCACTTTCAGTATTGGGTCTGGCAGGTTGTAGTTCACTGGCCTTTAATAATGGCACTTTAGATTATAAAGAAACGACTACTCTCGAACCCTTACAATATCCTGAAGGCGCCATGGTACGTCCTGCAACGCCATTGTACCCTGCTCCTATTGTAGATCCGCTGGCGATCGAGCATGCGCCCAAGCTGGAAAACCAGCGTGCAAACCGTTTTGCCCTACCACGTCCACCTGCTCAGAGTATGGATTCAACCCAAACTGATGCAACTGAGACGGCTCCGATCGGAAAACCACAACTGGTTGTGGATGGAAATCAAAATCCACTACTTAAAATCGATGGAAATTCTGCTACAATCTGGCAATACACACTTGCTACCCTCAGCAGCCTTAACTATTCCATCGTTGGCCAGAACCCAAATCGTCATGAAGTGACGATCAAAGTCGACCAGCAGACCTATGTATTAAGACTATCTCCTGTCGGTTCGAGTCATAACCTCGCTGTGTTCAATACCGATAACAGTTTTGCAGACCGTGAAAAAGCCGCAGAACTGCTCAATCAGATTTACCAAAATTGGCCAGCCTAGACAGTTCTAGGCATTTTTTTTTGTAGAAGGTTCCCTCATGTTAAAACAAACCTTGCTCTATACTGGTAAAGCGAAATCTGTCTATACCACGGACAGCTCAGACCACTTGATTTTAGTTTTTCGTGACGATGCGTCCGCATTCAATGGCGAAAAAATCGAACAACTAGATCGTAAAGGTAAGGTGAACAACCGTTTTAACGCCTTCATCATGGAAAAACTGGCCGAAGCCGGTATTGAAACCCATTTCGAAAAACTGTTAACACCGAATGAAGTTCTGGTCAAAAAACTGGACATGATTCCGGTAGAATGCGTCATCCGTAACTATGCCGCGGGTTCTTTATGCCGCCGTCTGGGTGTAGAAGAAGGTAAAGAACTGACTCCACCAACATTTGAATTGTTCTTTAAAGATGATGCGCTGGGCGATCCAATGGTCAATGAATCGCAAGCGATTGCTTTGGGTTGGGCCAATGCTGAACAATTGGAAAAAATGAAAGAATTGACTTATCAGGTGAATGATGTGCTTAAAGCATTGTTCGATGCTGGCAATATGATTCTGGTGGATTTCAAGCTTGAATTTGGTGTTTTCCATGACCGTATTGTGTTGGGTGATGAGTTCTCTCCAGACGGTTGCCGTCTGTGGGACAAAGACACCAAGAAAAAACTGGATAAAGACCGTTTCCGTCAAGGTCTTGGCGGTGTTGTAGAAGCTTATGAAGAAGTTGCGGCACGTTTGGGTATCAATCTTGAAGATATCTAAGCCCTAGCTGACGCTGAGCTTTAAAAAACCGGACAATCAGTCCGGTTTTTTTGGATAAGATGATTGTAAAAAATAATTCTGTTGATAAAAATCATTGTTTTTACTGTATGTAACGTCTCTATTAGATTTTTTTATAGCAAGCTAAACCAGAATTCTCAGAGCGTTCAATCGCTTTTTAGCCGACCAGATTTCCCCCCCTCCCCTCGAGAATGTTATCTCCCCGAAAAAAACCTTCTGTTTTCAGCCCAGTTCGCCTCGAACTGGGCTTTTTTTAACTATTGCTGCTGTTCCTGCTGCCAACGGCGCTGTTGCAAACGTTCCGCTTCCACTTCACGCTTATTACGTGCCGATTCATACAATTTGGTGCCTTTTAGCTCAGGCGGCAGATAGTCTTGCAAAACAAAATGTTCCGGATAATGATGCGGATAGAGATAATCCACCCCATAGCCCTGGGCTTTCATCAGTTTGGTCGGTGCATTGCGTAAATGTAAAGGCACTGCAAGATTTGCGGTTTTTTCTGCCAGCTCCATGGCTTTGTTAATCGCCAGATAGGTACTGTTACTTTTGGCGCTGGTCGCCAGATATACCGCACATTGCCCCAAAATAATCCGGCCTTCCGGCATGCCAACAGCCTGTACCGAGCGGAAACATTCACCAGCCAGCAACAAGGCATTTGGGTTAGAATTGCCAATATCTTCTGAAGCTGCAATCAGCATGCGGCGTGCAATAAAGATCGGGTCTTCCCCGCCTTTGAGCATGCGTGCCATCCAGTACAATGCAGCATCCGGATCACTGCCACGGATCGATTTAATAAAAGCCGAGACCAGATCATAATGCTGCTCACCGGACTTGTCATAACGAGCAATATTCTGCTGTGCGACTTTGACCACCACTGCATTGGTGATGACATTTTCCTGCTCAGCTTCAAAAGTACTGGCCACCAGATCAAGCAGGTTCAGTGCCTTGCGTGCATCGCCTGCGGCAAACTGGATCAGGGCATCAAATTCTTCAATCTGCAGATAACGTTCTTTCAGGAAACTGTCTTTTTCGATGGCCTGGCCCAGCAGGGTCTGAATCGCTTCAGGACTAAGTGCATTTAAGGTATAAACCTGACAGCGTGACAGCAAAGCACTGTTGACCTCAAATGAGGGATTCTCGGTGGTCGCACCAATCAGGGTAATCTTGCCTTTTTCAACCGCATTTAACAGCGCGTCCTGCTGGGATTTATTGAAACGGTGAATCTCGTCAATAAATACCACCGGTGTAAGCAGGTCTCCTGTTTCGGCAATCAGTTCCCGTAGTTCTTTGACTCCGGTATTCAGTGCAGACAAGCTAATAAATGGCCGATCAACTGCCTGCGCCAGCAGCAGGGCAATCGTGGTTTTTCCGACTCCTGGCGGTCCCCAGAAAATAATGGAAGGCAAATGCCCCTGATCAATCATTTGGCGTAAAGGTGCATTTTCCCCCAGCAGATGTTCCTGTCCGATAATTTCAGTAAGGTCACGTGGCCGTAGGCGTTCGGGAAGCGGAATATGGTGGTCTGACATCGGATAATAGGCTCAACATAAGAACTGATTTCATTCTAACATTCGCAGTTTTGAATCCAACATTCAACGTTAAAACTATAAAAGATTCGTCAGGGTCTGTTGATCTTCCATCAAAAGATTGCGCGCTCTGCTAAAACTGGGGCAAATGAGGCGTGAAATACAGGGAATAGCCAGACTGCCCAGTTTCATAACGCAATCTGAGCCAGTATCAGTGCCATAAGCGCAAATGAAGCAGCGTCTTGTTCAAAGCCCAAGAGAAGTAATATATTTTTTAATTTCCCATCCACGTATCTATGGAAAAGCAAGCAAATTAAAGCTAGTAAATTATGAATTAATTACATTGTAACTTCCATATTGTTTTATTCTAATTAAAATAATCGGAGCAACCTCGCAGCACACTTTAGAGGTTATGGCGGTGAATGCATGAAGCCTGGCAAATCTAGATCAATACCTGCAGAAGCTACGGAATCCCAGGTTACTTCTGTTGGGCTATTGCATCCGTCCAATACCGTTGCCATACAGCAATTCATTGATGATCTGCCTCATCCCCTTTGGGTGATGAGTAAAGACCAGCAGCAGTATTTTAATACAGCCATGATCGAGTATCTGGGTATTAACCTGAATGACAGCCACCACCTCGACTGGCATCATTTTATCCATAGCGATGATTTGCAAGCTGTTCTCGATCAGTGGCATATAGCGCTCAGCCAGCAGCAGAATATTGACATCCAATGCCGTATCCAGCAGCCTGAAGGCAATTACCACATGTGTAGGCTGAAGATAAAATACTGTCCTCAGCCGGAACATCTGCTGCAATGGTCCATTTCCCTGACCGATCTACAGGACTATGTTGAACTTCAGCAACAGCTCGCTCAGAGCGTATCTCGCCAGCACAACATGCCGGATGGCCCGGCAGGAAAAACCGGCCAGATCTATCATTCTGGCCATCAAATCCTGAGGATTGATCCGCTCCCGCAAAATGACCGGTGTACCCCGGCCAAGATCCGCCAGCAGACGTTGGCAGAAATGCAATTGAATAGCGTGAGTAAACGCGATGAATTAACTGGCCTATATAATCGTAATACCTTCTATCGCACTTTCAAACAGGTCTTGTTCCAGGCCAAACACCACAACAAGAAACTCGGCTTATTGCTGATTGACCTGGATTATTTCCGGCATATTAATGACACGCTGGGACATCTGGCGGGAGATCATTTGTTGCATATTCTGGGTCAACGTTTCCAGAATTGTTTTGCTGCCAATACGCTGGTTGCCCGTCTCGGCGGTGATGAATTTGCAGTGTTGGTCCAAGATCTGAAAAGTGAGGAACAGCTGATTGCGACGGCGCAGCTGGCCTATCAGCAGCTTAAGCAGCCGGTGGGTTATCTGGGACATAGCATGCGCAGTGCGATGAGTATCGGTTGCGCCATTTATCCGCGAGATGCCTTAAGTAGTTCCAATCTATTAAAGTCTGCCGACATTGCCCTGAATGATCTAAAAAACAGTGGTCGTGGCGGTATCCGTATGTTTAATCAGGAGATGTCGACCTCTCTAAATCAAATTACCCGACAGCTGACGCTGGCCCGCAAGATTATTCATGCCGATCAGATTGTGCCTTATTATCAGCCCAAAGTTCGGCTGTCAGATGGTGCAGTCATTGGCTTTGAAGCCTTGTTACGCTGGCAGGACCGGCACCAGCAGATCCAGCTGCCCTCGGATATTTTCGGTGCATTTCAGGACTATGAGCTGGCTTCGCGGATTAGTGAAACCATGCAGCTTAAAGTCTTTGCAGATATGAGCCGCTGGCAGGCTCAAGGTCTGGAACTCTTGCCAATTTCAATCAATGCAGCACCAGTTGAGTTTCTGCGCGACAACTATGCCGAAAAACTGCTGGCGCGTCTGGCCAGATTTGATATTCCAACCGATAAGGTCGAACTGGAAATTACCGAACAGAGCCTGTCAGAAAGTGGCGCCCATTATGTGGTCCGTGCCTTAAATCTGCTCAAGCAGGCCGGAATTCATATTTCACTGGACGATTTTGGCACCGGACATTCATCGCTCACCCGCTTGCAGGAATATCCGGTCGATTGCATCAAGATTGACCGTAACTTTGTAGAACGCATGAACACAGATCCGTCTGCCTTGGCCATTGTCAAAGCCATTACCCAGATTGGTTCGAGCATCTCGCTGGATATTCTCGTGGAAGGCATTGAAAATACCGAACAGCTAGATACCCTGATGGGTTGTGATTGCCAGATCGGACAGGGTTTTTATTTTTATCGTCCCATGTCCGGCGAGTCAGCCCAGCAGCTGCTACGTTCCACTGGTTAAAAAGCTGAACCTTGCAGTCTAGCGTACCCAGCGGACTATATATTCTTCAATTTCATCTTCGTGTATATCAGTCTCACTCAGACAGCGACCCGCGGCAGATTTTCTGGCCTGCAGGATAGTTTGCCGTGAACCCGTGTTCAGATAGTGCCAGGACGGCAAACTCTTGCCTTCATTCACACGGCGATAGGCACAGCTGGACGGCAGCCAGTGAATCTCTTGCAATTTTTCAGGCGTGAGCTGAATACAATCTGGCACATAGTCCAGACGGTTGGAATAATCCGCACAACGTGCCGTCTGACAGTCCAGTAGCTTGCAAGCCACCTTGGTATAGGCGACTTCTGCCGTTTCCTCATCTTCCAGCTTGATCAGGCAGCAGAGTCCGCAGCCGTCACAGAGCGCTTCCCACTCGGCTGAGGTCAGTTCAGTCAGGGTATAATGTTTCCAGAAATGCGGACGCAGAACATCAGACATAAGCAATAAGTATGGTAAAAGTCAGCTTATTATACCAAGTCTCAACAGACGAAATGCAGCGGGCGTCTCTTATTATCAGCACGTAAACTATTGTTAAATCATAGACAGTTCATCAACAAAACACTAACAGTGCCAAAAATTGATTATTTCTATACTGATTTTGAGAATAAAAACACATGGAGAATATTATGTTTCGCTGGGCTATTATTTTTGCTGTGATCGCCTTAATTGCCAGTTTACTCGGTTTTGGTGGAGTAGCCGGCTTATCTAAGGATTTCGCGATTATCTTACTGGTAATTGCTGTTATTCTTGCCATTGTTGGTTTTCTTTCTCGCGGCAAGGTCTAGCGACTGAACAGTGCCAAGAAAAAGTAACTTCAAAAAAACAAGAGCCATTTGGCTCTTGTTTTTTTTATAGATTAAATGGACTTAGGGTTTAAGATGACGGGGTCTAAAGCCCACTGCTAATAGTGCTACTGCATAGGCCAGCATCCCCACCAAACAGAGGATAAGTACTTCCACCACCCGCATCCAGGCGGAAACATCCGCATCATACCAAGTCAATGCATAGCCCAAGGCCGCAATCATCACTGCATTGGCGAACAGAAATTGCAGGAAGATCTTTTTCCAGTGAGCGCCAAAGCGGAAAATATTGCGTTTGTGCAGGTAGAAATAGAGCAGGCCCGCATTTACCATAGCCGAACCAGTCGAGGCCAGTGCCAGCGCCATATGTTCAGCTTCCCAGTTAATCAGCTTGAACAGGCCAATAAACACCACGTTTAAAATCGCATTGGCTGCCACAGCCATCAGGCCAATCCGGACCGGGGTACGGGTATCCTGCTGGGCATAAAAACCAGGTGCAAAGACCTTGATCAGCATAAAGGCAATGACCCCACCACTCATACATTGCAGGGCTAGTGCGGTCATCTGGGTATCTTCAAAAGTGAACTGACCGCGTTCAAACAGGGCCTGAATAATCGGGGTCGACAGCATGAACAGCGCAATACTGGCCGGTAGACCCGCCATAACAATCACTTTGGCAGCCCAGTCCATCATTGCTTTGAATTTTTCCGGATTCTGCTCGCTATGCCGTGCCGATAAAGAAGGCAAAATCACCGTACCTATCGCCACACCAATTAGCCCCAGCGGCAGCTCGGTCATACGCTCGGCACTGTACAGCCAGGAGACTGAACCATCCTGCATAAAGGAAGCCCAGATGGTGTTCAGCAGCAGGTTAATCTGGGTGACAGAGACTCCAAACAAAGCCGGCAGCATCAGTTTCATGATGCGCTCTACACCTTCATGTTTAAAATCAACTTTAGGCGGAATCAGCAGCTTTTTACGCCACAGTTCTGGAATCTGCAGGGCCAGCTGTAAAATACCGGCAATAATCACGGCCCAGCCCAGTGCCATAATTGGCTCGGCCATATACGGGGTAAGCCACAAGGCACCGGCAATCATGGCCACATTTAATAAAACCGGTGCAAAAGCTGGCGTGGTAAAAGAGCCATAGGTATTTAAAATACTACTGGCAAATGCCGTCAAAGACATGAATAGCAGATAAGGAATAGTCAGCCGGAACATGTCGGTGGCCAGCGCAAACTTTTCCGGATCACTATGAAAGCCCGGTGCATAGACATACATTACCGCAGGGGCAGCAATAATCGCCAGCATAGTCAAGGTGGTCATCACTGTGGCCAGACAGCCAAAGACCCGGCTAATCAAAATCTGAACTTCAGCATGGGCCCGACCGGTTTTGTATTCGGTCAGGACCGGAATAAAGGCCTGGGAAAAAGCCCCCTCTGCAAACAGTCGCCTGAAAAAGTTCGGAATACGAAAGGCCACCACGAAGGTATCAAAATCTTTACCGGCACCAAATACATTCAGTAAAACCACATCCCGGATCAAACCCAGAACCCGTGACAACATGGTCATTGCACTGACAATCACGGTCGAACGCCAAAGCGCCATCCTATTCACCTAATCTTAATTTGTGGCTATTGTAATCAAACTCAGGAAAGAAGTTTATGACTTAATCCCCTGACTCTGCAGCATTGATTGCTGTTTTATAGTACTGGAGCTGACTGCGGAACCCAGCCCAGTCAAAATACGGTCCCGGATCGGTCTTACGGCCTGGGGCTATATCTGAATGCCCGGCAATATGCTGCTGGATTTTAGGATAATGGGCTTGCAGACATGCCGTAACCTGCACCAGAGCAGCATACTGTGCCGCTTCAAACGGTAGGTCATCGCTGCCTTCCAGCTCAATTCCGATTGAATAATCATTGCATTCTTTTTTGGCCAGATAAGTCGAGCGCCCGGCATGCCAAGCCCGATCCTTAAAATTGACAAATTGCAGTACTTCACCGGAACGTAAAATCAGCAGATGGGCCGAAACCTGCATCCCTTCAATGGTTTGAAAATACGGATGCACAGAGCAATCCAGTTGATTCTGGAAAAACTGTTCAATATAAGTACCGCCAAATTGCGACGGCGGCAGGCTGATATTGTGAATCACCACCAGCTGAATTTCGGTCTGCTCGGGGCGTTGGTTAAAATTCGGAGAAGCCAGCTGACGTGCGCCCAGCAATTGCCCATCCTTGATGTGAAACTCAGCCGCCTGTTGCATAATCCTGTCCTGTTGCAAAATAAAACCTGCAATACCCGGATTGCAGCCCGCCTAATGCTAAAACTTTCAAAGGCAAATCTCAATTCATCCTCATGGCGGGGAGGAAAAATCGCTTATTTTTATGTAACAGTGTTAAGATAATGCGCAATTTTTCACGGCTAAAAAAGATACGGAAATACTCATGAGCATATCTCAGGCTTTGCTAGAACAGTCGATTCAGATCAATATCCAACAGGCCTTATCGGAAGATATCGGAGACGGCGACATTACGGCCCTGCTCACTCCTGAAGATGAACAGGCCACTGCCACCATCATTAGCCGTGAAGATATGGTGCTGGCTGGTCAGCCGTGGGTGAATGCCCTGATTCATGCCTATGACCCAAAGGTTGAAGTGACCTGGCTGAAAAATGACGGTGAACGGGTAGAGGCCAATGAAGTCTTTTTAAAGTTGGCCGGTTCGGCACGCAGCCTGCTGACCGTGGAACGTCCTGCCCTTAACTTCATCCAAACGCTTTCTGCTGTGGCGACCAAAACCGCTTTATATGTCAAGGAACTTGAGGGTCTAAATACCAAGTTGCTGGACACCCGTAAAACCTTGCCCGGCTTACGGATTGCCCAAAAATATGCTGTTGCCATTGGTGGCGGGCAGAACCATCGTCTGGGTTTGTTTGATGCCTTTCTGATTAAAGAAAACCACATTATGGCAGCAGGCGGCATTGTTCAGGCCATTGCCAAAGCCCACAAGATTGCCCCAGGTAAATTGGTAGAAGTCGAAGTGGAAACCTGGGATGAACTCAATCAAGCCTTGGAAGCCAAAGCGGATATTGTGATGCTGGATAACTTTAGCCAGCAGCAGATGATTGAGGCGGTGCAACATGTCGCAGGTCGTTGTAAGTTGGAAGCTTCAGGCAATATTACTATTGAAAATTTACGTGAAGTGGCCAGTACCGGCGTGGATTATATTTCTATGGGCGTTTTAACCAAAGATGTGAAAGCGATTGATTTATCCATGCGCTTTAATGCCTAATTCATAATGCAACAAAAGGGGCCTAGGCCCCTTTTATTGTTCTTAAACTTCTATTGTCAATATAAGCGCATCCATAAGATGGCACGATACTGGATGTTTTAAATGGCACTTCCCATAAATGGATCAGAATAGCTGTCTTTACCAATCTCCAGACGGCCAGCAAAACGTCGCTGGAACTGCTCATCTCCCACGATGCTGACACTAAAGTCATACCAGCCATATACAGCCGACATATCTAAAATCAATTCGTTCTCAGTCGCGGTAGTAGGGATTTTCCAGGTTTGTCCATCCAGATAAGCATTGGCTTTGACCAGCAGATCTACCGCCTGCTGACCATCATGTCGTACTTTAAGATAAATTTTCGGGTCACATTCCTCGACACAGATCCGAATTTCAGGCAGGGAATTTTTTTGTGCAGGCTGCTTGAGATCACCCACGAAGGCCCGATGGAAACCATTTGGCCCCAAGATCCACAAGTCATATGCTCCATCGACCAGCGCCCAGTCATCATCCAGCTGCTTGCCTGCTTCGACCATATAACGTCGTGGAATCGCGTTTAAATCCAGTTTGTTATAGACATGGAATACTGCCGCTTGCTGTCCGGTGTTGGAAAATAGCAGTTTCACTTTATTTTCACTGGCCAGGACTTTGGCACTGCTGTGTAAAATATAAGGCAATGCCCGAGAATAGCGGATACCCAGCTCCTGCTGAGGGAAGTTTTGTGTAGATGGCACCGGAACTTGCGGCAATTTTTGCTGTATTGCCCGAATCGCATCTGCTTCCGCCTTGGTCTTTTGCCCAGCCAATTTCGGCAAAATATCCATATTCGGGGTTTTAAAGTTAAATGCAGAGGTCAAATCTCCACACACCGCACGGCGGTAAGGACTGATATTGGGTTCTTCTACCCCAAAACGCTCTTCAAGAAAACGAATAATCGAAGTATGGTCAAAAACTTGGGAATTTACCCATCCTCCTCGACTCCATGGAGATATGACATACAAGGGCACACGAACCCCAGGTCCATAGACGCCATGCCAAAAGTTTTTATTTTCACCATCTACATATTGCAGCAGCGGCTGACGGGTTGAACCTTCAATGCGTGGATGGTTGAAGTATTCAGAAGAAATCAGATCATCATCTAGGGTAGTTTTACCATGGACTTTAATAATTTCCCCGTGCTCATTAATTTCACGTGAAGGCGCAGAAGGCGAAGGCATATGGTCAAAAAAACCATCATTTTCGTCAAAATTGACCAACAGTACGGTTTGACTCCAGATCTCAGGATTTTCAGTCAAAGCATTCAGCAATTCCTGAATATACCATGCCCCTTGTACTGGGCTGGAAGGCCCCGGATGTTCACTATATGCAGCCGGTGCCACGACCCAACTTACCTGGGGTAGCTTTCCATCCACAATATCCTGCTTCAATTGTCCCAGTAACCCTCCATCATGGGGCATGGTATTGGCAATGCCTTTATATAACGGCTCCTTGGCATCAATGGCTTCATCATAGGCAGGACAGACAGGATCGGAGTGGCTGACGGGCTTGCCCGACTGCTCATTGGCGCGGCGGTATTGTTTAAATCCGGCCAGCGGGTTGTCTGTAAAGTTGTCCGGCATATTTTGATAGACTTTCCAGCTCACTCCGGCTTCTTGCAGGCGCTCAGGATAGGTTGTCCAGTCATAACCCTGTGCAGATGAACCTATCCCATCAAATTCATTGACTACACTGGCGACCCCTGCCCCGGTAGGCCCATTGGTTCCTGTCCAGATAAACTTACGGTTTGGATTGGTTCCCGCATGCATGGCACAGTGATAAGCATCACACAGAGTAAAAGCATCCGCCAAAGCAAACTGGTATTCCACCTCGACCTTTTTATAGTAGCCCATTGACTGGGTCTGTTTATGTTCTACCCAGTTGCCCATCCGGCCTGTATCCCATGCCGCTTGACCATCTACCCAAGAGTGTGGTGTGCCTGAAACCCGCTGTGCATTTCCCAGGCTGCTATCCAGATGATAAGGCAATACTTTATTTTTTTTCTTGTCATACTGTTCCCAGACTTTACGGCCATCCGCCAGTGGAATCGTAAAACGGTCGCCAAATCCCCTGACGCCTTTTAAGGTACCAAAGTAGTTGTCAAATGAACGGTTTTCCTGGGTCAAAATGATCACATGTTTCACATCTTGAATGGTTCCGGTTTCAACTTTGGCATCTACCGCCAATGCTTTTTGAATACTTAAAGGAAAACTGGATAAGGCAGTTGCCCCTAATAATGTTTTTGCTGAATGAGTTATAAAGTCACGACGGTTCATTTTCACTTTCCTCTGATTTATTTTAATTAAGGCGCGCAATGCACTTTACAGCTTGGTTGCGGTGATGGAGGAGAGTTGCTCTGACTGTCTTCATCATTATTACAGGCACTGAGCAGGAAGCCCAAACTCAGCAAAAAAGTGAGAGAAAGTAAACGCATGGAAAATTCCTTATATTTTATGCGCCCCCAGAGATAAACAATAATTGTGACCCCAAGATGATACTTTGCTTACAGAACCATGACAGATAAAAAAAGCACACCCGAAGATGTGCTTTTTAATGAATAAAATAAATAACTTACCAGCCCAGCGCTTCCTGCTGTTTCTTGACCAGCTCCTGGATGCCTTTTTCGGCCATTTCCAGCATGGCATTGGATTGTGCACGGGTAAACGGTTTATCTTCCGCAGTTCCCTGAATCTCAATAAACTCACCAGCCTGAGTCATTACCACGTTTAAATCGGTCTGGCAGTTAGAATCTTCTTCATAGCACAGGTCGAGCAGGACTTCATCTTTATAGATGCCCACTGAAATGGCAGCCACCAAACCTTTGAGCGGATCTTGCTTGATTTTTTTATTTTCCAGCAAAACATTCATGGCATCCACCAAGGCAACTGCAGCACCGGTAATTGCAGCTGTACGTGTACCGCCATCCGCCTGAATCACGTCACAGTCCAGAGTAATGGTATTTTCACCCAGCTTTTTCAGATCAACCATAGAGCGTAGACTGCGTCCGATTAAACGCTGGATTTCCTGAGTACGGCCGCTTTGCTTGCCACGGGCTGCTTCACGGTCACTACGGGTATGGGTCGAACGCGGCAACATGCCATATTCAGCAGTGACCCAGCCTTGTCCCTTGCCTTTCAGGAAACGAGGTACTGAATTATCAATACTGGCCGTACACAGCACCTTGGTATGACCAAATTCAACCAATACGGAGCCTTCCGCATAACGTGTATAGTTACGGGTAATTTTTACTTCACGTAATTGATCTAATGCTCGCTGGTCGATACGCATAATAAGTCCTGCTGTTGGCTAAAAATAATGGGGGTCCAGTATAACAGAAGCCTTCTCCCAAGATCAGGACAGCAAAGTAATCATTTACAAAATCAAATTATTAGCAGTATTTCAGCCTGAATTGGCTCTGATCTGACAGATGCGGATAACCCTATGATTGAATTTTATTTTTGCTACACTGCACGATCCGCCCAGGAAGTTTTCTATGTCTTTACGTGAAGAACGCAAGCAGCAAAGTCGTCAGGCACTGCTGGACGCCACCTTAGTATTGAGCAGTCAAGGCCGTGCTTTTAGCAGTATCAGTTTGCGTGAAATTACGCAGGCTGTGGGACTGGTTCCGGCCGCGTTTTATCGACATTTCAAAAACATGGATCAGCTCGGACTGGAATTGCTGGATCAGGCTGCACTGCATATTAAAGGGGTGCTGCACCAGCTCGGACCGACTGATTTTTCCCTGAACCAGCTAGCTGACAAAGTCGAACTGTTTTTTCAGAAGGTCGATGCGTATCCCCAAGCCTGGATATTTTTAAGTGCAGAACGTTGGGGGGGCTGTATGTTTTTACGTCAGGGAATCGAACGCGAAATTCATTATCTGGTAGAAGATTTGCTGCATGGCCTGCAACAGATCCCAGCGCTGCAGCCGCTCCAGTCTCCGGTTGAACTGAGGGCGCTGGCCCAGATTCTGCTGCCTTTGGCACTCAACTGGGCCATGGACTGGATTCATCTTCAGACCCAGATCCATCCAGCATCAGATCAGGCAGCATTCGCGCATTTTAAAGCCCAATGCCTGACACAGCTGCAGTTATTGTTCTGTGGCGTTTTATCCAGTCCGTCTACGCGCACAACAGACCTTCAATAAAATATAAATTTTGGAAGATCTAAAAAAACCTGCATCTGGATGCAGGTTTTTCAATTCAATCAGGGCCGGCTTATTTGGCCTTACGTTCCTTGTCTACCAGATAGTTCACCACTTGAACCACTTTTTCACTGTCGCCTTGCACCACATATTTACCATTCACGGTTACGGCAGGCACACCACTCAACTGGTAAGCAGCAGCCAGATTTTTAGCCTGAGCGATTTTTGATGAGATCGGGAATGATTTATAAGTGCTGTTAAATTTTGCTTCAGGAATACCATAACGGGTATAGAATTTTGCCAGCTGTGCCTGTTCCAGAATTGGCTGCTGCTTGGCGTGAATATCATGAAACAGCTGCAAATGCGCTTTCTGGCGAACCCCTAAAGCCTCAGAGGTATAATAAGCACGTGCGCCCTGCTCCCAAAGCGGATTCATGGCCGCCGGAGTACGCACAAAACGCACATCTTTAGGTAGTTTTTTCAACCAGGCTTGCAGATGCGGCTCAAGCGTATAACAGTGACCGCAGCCATACCAGAAGAATTCACGTACTTCAATTTTCCCCGGTTTTTCAACTTTGACTGGATTTGCCAGAACTTGATAGTCCTGACCTGCCACAAAATTGGCCATGGCACTGCCGGAAAATGCCAAAACAGATGCGGCTACAGTACCTAAAATAAATTTTTTCATTGGGATTATCGTCCTCTAAATCATTATCTTTAGTTTATGGGTTCACTATAAAGCAATTATGCCGTGTTCGTTTTTATTCTGTGAACTTTTTTACGGCTTTTATCGCTTTTTTTGCCAGAAACGCTACACTAAACAAGTGTACTGATTTACAAGAATTTAAATCAGTTTATCTGGCCCTATGGCGAATTAAATTTTTACATAATCACAACTGATTGAGGTAACACCGATGTCGCAATTGAATGTTGATCCACAAGAAATTGCCAAGTTTGAAGCATTTGCAGCTATATGGTGGGATCAGCATTCCGAGTTCCGCCCGCTGCATATGATCAATCCCCTACGTTTGAACTGGATTGATGAACATGCGGGCGGACTAAGTGGCAAGAAAGTGCTGGATGTGGGCTGTGGTGGCGGAATTTTGTCCGAAAGCATGGCACGCCGTGGTGCTGAAGTGCTGGGAATTGATATGGGCGAAGCACCGCTAAATGTAGCGCGCATTCATGCCGAGCAGGAAGGTGTCAGCAATATTGAATATCGCCAGATTCCGGTGGAACAGCTGGCCGATGAGCAGGCAGGTCAGTACGACATCGTGACCTGTATGGAAATGCTGGAGCATGTGCCGAACCCGGCTTCGATTATTCAGGCCTGCCACAAACTGGTCAAACCAGGGGGGCATGTCTTCTTTTCGACCATTAACCGCAATCCGAAATCTTATCTGTTTGCCATCATTGGTGCAGAATATATCCTGCGTATGCTGGCCAAGGGCACCCATGATTACAGTAAATTTATCAAGCCGTCTGAACTGGCTCATGACATTCGTAACGCGGGCTTAAAGCTCAAAGACATGACCGGTCTGCACTATAATCCGCTGACCAAGCGCTACTGGCTCGCACCAAATGTCGATGTGAACTACATGGTATATACAGTGAAAGAAGCGGCTGAGGCGACCCCATGAAAGCAGTTTTATTTGACCTGGATGGCACCCTGATTGATACAGCTGCCGACTTTATCCGCATTATCCAGCAGATGTGCCATGAGGCAGGCCGTCCATTGGTCGATGCCGAGCTGATCCGGGCGCAGGTATCAGAAGGCGCTCGGGCCATGGTCAAGCTGGTTTATCCGGAACTGCAAGTGGAAGATCCACTGCTTCAGCAACATCGCCAGCATTTTCTGGACAGCTATGGTGCAGAAATTGCCGTCGACACCGATCTGTTTGCAGGCATGTATGCTCTGCTGGAAGAGCTAGAAGAACATGAGATTCCTTGGGGCATTGTGACCAACAAACCGCGCTGGCTAAGTGAAGCGCTGCTCAAGGCACTCAATCTGACTGAACGCTGTGCCGTACTGGTCTGCCCGGAAGATGTGACCCGGACCAAACCGGATCCGGAACCGATGTATCTGGCAGCCCAGCAGATTAATATTGCGCCTGAAGACTGTATCTATGTCGGGGATCATCCTCGTGATATTGATGCTGGCCGTCATGCCCGAATGTATACTATTCTGGCGGCCTATGGCTATTTACCACTGCAATACAAAGATGACTTAACAGCCTGGCAGGCGGACTATATAGTGAAGGATGTAGCTGAATTACATCAGCATATCCAGAAACTGGTATTGCAACAGCCCAGTGTGCTGTCCTGAGGGCTAAACATCTCTAAAACGCTGAACAATAACAAATAAGGAGGTAGATCATGAAATATTCAGAATATCAACCTCGCCCCGATCTGCTGAAAGATCGTATTATCCTGATTACAGGTGCGGGCGATGGCATTGGTCGTGCAGCCGCAATCAGCTATGCCTTGCATGGCGCGACGGTGGTACTGCACGGACGTACCCTGAACAAGCTTGAAGTCATTTATGATGAGATTGAAAGCCTGGGTGCACCACAGCCAGCCATCCTGCCCCTACAGTTATCCAGTGCCTCCGAACGGGATTATGAAGTGCTGGTCAATACCTTGGACCGCCAGTTTGGACGTCTCGACGGCATTCTGCATAATGCCGGTATTCTAGGTGAACGGGTAGAACTGGCGCACTATCCGCAAGAAGTCTGGGATGACCTGATGGCCGTGAATCTGCGTGCGCCTTTTGTCATGACTCAGGCGCTGCTGCCGCTGCTGGCCAAATCCGAACATGCTTCTGTGGTCTTTGCCAGTTCAGGAGTGGGACGTGAGGCACGTGAACGCTGGGGCGCTTATTCAGTCTCCAAGATTGCCATTGAAGCGGTCAGCCAGCTATTTGCCAAGGAACAGGTTCATCCCAATATCCGCTATAACTGCATCAACCCGGGAGCAACCCGCACTGCAATGCGCGCCAAAGCCTACCCGTATGAAGATCCGAAGACCTTACCTACACCGGACTCTATCATGCCGGCCTATCTGTATCTGATGGGTGATGACAGCTTGCACATGAACGGTCAAAGCATTGATGCCCAGGACTGAGCAGGAATAGCTATTTTCTGAGAAGCCAATGCCTGCATTGGCTTTTTTTATTCTAAGATGAGTATTTAAACTTAGCCTGCTTCTGAGCTTAATTTAAGCTCCCCCACATTCGGGCGATTATCTTATTGACCGGTCTGGCAGCATCCTCCTCTGACCTGTTTTTTCAAATTAAGTCGAAACTTGCATCATATTTCTACCCAAACCTTGCCCTACAACAGGAAGTCGATCCGGAACACCCGATCTTCTGAGCAGTATCCTGACGCCGATTTGCTGCAAATTCCCCTATACTAGGCCGAACAGATTCTGATGTGAGTATTCCATGACTGACTTAAGCAATATTACCGTGACCCCCCTGGAAGATGGCATGGTCACTCTCCTGATTGACCAGCAGCCAATTTCTGCCAAATATGGCATGAAGTTTGAAGCCAGTATTGTTGATGATATTCAGGCGCTCCAAAACGGCCAAAAGCTGAAACTGTTCGACCAGTTTGTGTTCTCGCATACCGACCTGAATTTTGAACATTCTTATCATTACGTCACTGGCCTCGAAAAACAGGAGGAGCGTTATCAGGTGGCCAAGCATTTTGTGTACCGCATTAAAATTGAAGGTCAACCGGACATTGAGCATGTGATCAGCAATCAGGGCAAGGCCATGACGGCGGAAGATGTACGGACTTTTATTCAGGCCCATATTCAGAAATCTCTGAATGATTATACCGATTTAAACTATGCCTATTGAGCCGGATCAACCCTGAGTTAACACAAGAGTACTTATCCCGATAAGGACTCTTTTTTTTTGCTTTCCTATTTTTTTACATATAAATCGTATTTTTGAATTAATTTTATAAATTTAAATGGTTTTACAAATAACTGTAGACCTTATACACTGTTTTTATTGAAAATTAGTTAAGAGATCAAAGCAGATGAAAGATCAAAAATCGAAGATCGAGATGATTCGTCATATTGAAAGCTTACAATTATCTGACGCCTTGATTGTGGCGCTAGAAGATACAAGACAGGCCGAGTCGATTGTGGAAGCAGTGCAGTTTCTGCGAGGTTTAAGCCAACAATGGAACTGATCAGCTCAATGAATTAAATGCAACGAAATCGAAGTCCCCTGGCTAGATTTTACTGGGTTGAATCAGCAGATAGAAGGAGTGGATCTATGCACATTTGCCTTGTTCAAAAGGAGATGTTAGGGTGTGAATATCTGAGCTATCAGACAACTATAAGCTATTCTAACATGAAGCAAAATCACGGCATGATCATAATTTCTCAGCATTTGTTATAAAACATCTGCCAGGTCTTCACAGTTTCTCTGCAATTTTTCCGTACATTAGTCACTATAGAAAATGAACAAATTAAGTGAGGGTTCAACATGAAAAAGGTTTTGGTAGCGTTCGCGATCTCCTGCTGTACATTCATGCTGACCAATATTGCCCATGCAGCCCCTCATTTTGATGATGAACCACGGACAGAATCACGCGGTCATGGCAAAAAGGCGCGTCAAGATAAGCATGACCAGTATGATAAACGCCGTATGCGTGAAGAGCGTGGCGTACAACGCCTGCAGCAATTACGCTGGCAACCGGGTTATGTGATGCCGCAGCATTATCGGGGTAATGGTTATAAAGTTGAATACAAAAATCATAGCCTGCCCAAACCGGACCGCAAGCAACAATGGTACAAGGTAAATGACGATTATATTTTGGTAAACTCTGAAACCAACAATATTATCCGGATCATTACTGACTGATCGAAGATAGCCTATTAATCTTCTAAAAATCCCAACCCTGTTGGGATTTTTTTATTTGATTGGGCTTATATTTTGAGGGGCTGTAAGGTTTGCCGGTTTTTTATCTGTTTTTCTTCTAAATTTCTTCATCAATTTAACAATTTCACTCAATGAGCCTCACGCTTTCTATCCACTTATTCGTTAATTTAACTTCATCGAAAACAGATATAAATTCTTTAGGTAAAAGCCATGAAAAAAGTTTTAACTACCCTCGCGTTATCCCTTAGTGCTCTGGTTGCAACTTCTGCAATGGCAGCACCATCCCATTATGATTCACCTTACCATTCGCAGCCGTCTAAACCGGCACCGCACTGGAATTCAAAAGACCATAGAAAATGGCAGGATGATCGCCGTCACCATAACCGTATGGTCAACCCGAGCCGTGACTGGCGTGTAGGTCAAACCCTGCCACGTCAATACGATTCAAAACGTTTCCAGATCAGCGACCGTGAAGCACGCCGTCTGCCTAATACCGGCCGTTACCAGCAATGGTACAAAGTAAATAATGACTATGTACTGGTGAACGAACGCAATAACAAAATCGTCCGAATTATTGGCTAAACGCGCTCCATTTTCTGCTCGTCTTGCAGACACCTGAAGCCTGGCTTCAGGTGTTTTTTTGTCTCTCTACTTCCACTTCATTTTTTTTTCATTAGAATCAAAGAGAATTGTATATTGAAATAGGCCCGGGCATGAACTCAGCAGACACTTCGCAAAGTACTACATTGCAATATGTGCACTGGTTTCGCCATTCTGCGCCTTATATCAATGCCCATCGTAACAAGACCTTTGTGATCATGTTTGATGGCGAAGCAGTTCTGGATAAAAATTTCCAGCATATTATTCATGATATTGCCCTCTTACACTCTTTGGGCATCCGTCTGATTCTGGTACATGGTGCACGTTCACAGATTAACCAGAATCTGGCCAGCTGTGGCCTGCACACACCTTTTTATCAGCAGCGCCGGGTCACCACCCGCGAATCCTTAAATTGTGTCCTGAATGCGGTGGGGTCGATCCGTTTACAGATTGAAGCTCTATTGTCGATGGGTCTGGCCAACTCGCCTATGTATGGTGCCCGGATTGACACGGTGTCAGGTAACTTTGTGACCGCCAAGCCCTATGGTATTCGTGAAGGGGTCGATTTTCAGTTGACCGGTGAAGTCCGTGCCATCGATACTGATGCCCTGCAACGCCATCTGGATAATCATAATATTGTGATTCTAGGCCCAACCGGTTATTCCACCACAGGCGAGGTCTTTAATCTGCTGGCTGAAGAAGTCGCCACTAACACTGCTATTCGTTTAAAGGCGGACAAACTGATTATTCTGGGGAAACAGCATGGTCTGCTCGATAGCCAGGGTCAGCTGAAACGTGAAGTCACTCCGCAGCAGCTAGATGACTACCTTGTTCCGGCCAGTCAGGATGAACAAAGTATGGCCATGGTACTGCAATTAAAAGCCGCACAGGAAGCTTCCAGAAATGGGGTCAAGCGTGTCCATCTGATTTCCTATAGTTATGATGGTGCCCTGTTGGAAGAACTGTTTACCCGGGATGGCTCGGGCACCATGATTACCGATGCACATTATGAAGAGGTTCGGATGGCCAATATTCAGGATGTTGGTGGTCTGATTCGCCTGCTACGCCCCCTGGAAGAAGAAGGGATTCTGGTTTATCGTTCCCGCGAACGTCTGGAAAATGAAATTGGACAGTTTGCCGTGATTGAACGGGATGGCATGATTCTGGCCTGTGCAGCCCTGTATCCGATTCCAACCACAGGCAATGAATTACGTTCTGCAGAAATTGCCTGTGTTGCAGTAGATCCAGCGTACCGGCAATCCAACCGGGGCAGTCAGATCCTGCATTATCTGGAAGGTAAAGCCAAAGCCCTCGGAATCCAGCAGCTGTTTATTCTGACCACCCGTACAGCCCACTGGTTTCTGGAACACGGTTATGAACCGGCCTCAGTGGATGATTTACCGGACGCACGGCAGGCTTTTTATAATTATCAGCGTAGCTCCATTGTTTGCAAAAAGTCACTTTAAGTGGCTTTTTTATTGCGGCTATCCACTAGGGCGTGTCCTCATTTCATTTAACGAAGCAAATTACTCTGTATCTTGTTTAATAAATCAGCAACTCCTTCATTAAACATTCAATTTTAAGCATCTAAATAGTCATTTTTTGAACTATTTATCAAATGAGGACAGCCCCTAGGCTATTGACTGCTAGTCATCATTTTATTTCTAGGATAACCAGCAAGAAATCGCATTTTCATTCAAAAGAACACCGGAAAATAGAGTTGAACTCTCGACTACGACCAACAGCCAACAGGTCTCAATGTCGTCAGCTTCTCTGTCGCTCAAGCACGGCCTATTTTGCTCACAGACCTAGGGGGATAAATCAGTCAAACGCTCTCAAAGCTAAGCTAGTTTTGGTATCGAAAAGGCGTTAGCATCCGGTCAGTTTAGGAACTAAAGTTGTATCAAGGCTGAAGTCCATGATCTGTTATTAAATGACAGAAGCGAATAGTCGAGCTTTGGCGCCAGCCACCCCCCAAAAAAGTATCTGGCTGACTAAACTGGAACCGTGGATACCACATATGCTGCTGATCTTCTTAACCCGAGTTTCTGTCCTAAAATTCAAACTGATGTTGAGTGTTTAAATGTATTTTAAGAGAGTATTTAATAATATTGGCCGAGTATTTTAAACAGGTTTCATGATTTGATTTGCACTTTTTTCTTAATTAATTTTAAATAATCTTTCCCATAGCGGCTTAAATCAAACTATTATATTAATTAAGTGATAATTTAAATAATTTCATACCCTTAGTATTTTAATCATTGGCGCGCGAGTCAATGCTGATTACATCGCTTATCTACAGAATAAATCATCATGATTCAAAAAATTAGCATTGTAGTTGATGCACAAATCTGATGATTTGACGTACAATGAAAAATCCCCCTTTTTAATTGTTTTAATATTACTGATGGAACAAAAAAAGAGTACTCAAAAACGCAACCAGCTGCTGAATGCTGCACTCGATGTCTTTTCCTTATATGGTTTCAATGGCGCAAGTCTGGATGAAATCGCACAAATTGCGGAAATGCATAAGTCGAATATTTTCTACTATTATGAAAATAAAGAAGCACTGTATGTTGAGGTGTTAACTACAGTTTTACAAAAATGGCTCGCACCCCTGCAAATGCTGGAGGCTGATCTGGAGCCAGAAGAAGCGATCACCAATTATTTGATGCAAAAAATTGAGGTATCGCGTACTCAACCCAAAGCCTCGCGCTTATTTGCCTTGGAAGTTATTCAGGGAGCGCCGCATATTCTGGAAATTCTGAAAGGACCGCTAAAAAAGCTGGTCAAGCGCAAAGCCAAAGTCATTTCAAACTGGCAGGAACAGGGCAAAATTTCTAAAGATATTGATCCTGAATTACTGATTTTGAATATTTGGGCCTTGACGCAAAACTATGCTGATTTTGCCACCCAGATAGAAATGATCACAGGCAAAACCCTGCGGAATCGTAGCATGCACCAGCGTGTGGTCCAGCATACTGTCCACATGATGCTGTATGGCGTAATTCCCCGTAATGAAGCCTGATTGTCAGGGCTTGAATTGATTGGCATACGACCATAATAATTATGGTCGCCGACCTGCCGTTTATTTGATTTTTTGATATAAAGATAATAACTTTTGAGCACCGAGCAATAAGTTGTCTTCCCAGTCGAGCGGTGCTGCGTCATTGGCACCATCAGTAATGTATTTCACCGAAATCAGGCGTACGTCCAGTTTTTTGCACACTTTGGCCAAGGCATAGCCTTCCATATCGACCAGTTGACAGGCAACTTTAGGCTGTCCTGTTGCAAAGCTGTCTCCGGTTCCGCAAATGCCCTGCGGTAAATCGGTGAAAAAAGGTGCCAGCTTGATTGCACCTGGAAAGTGCTGATCCATGGGGGTAATGCCCACTTCAAACCCGAGTGGCGATACATCCATATCGCGCTGTACAAAGTGGCTGACTTCCACCAGTTCATGGGCATCAAAATGGGAACTGCCCGCTGTCCCCAAATTGATTAAAGTCTTGCAGCCGGTTGTCTGAATCACCTCAAAAGCTTTAAATGCCGCATTGACCTTACCAATACCGCTGTAATGCACCTCAATTCCTTCTGCCTCAAACAAACCCTTGGATTCGCTTGGCAAGGCCATAACCAATGCATGCTCGGACATAAAACACTCAATTTCAGTTTCTATAGATGGCCGCTATTAAAAAGTAAATACTTGAACGCTGCAAATAAAAAAGCTGCACCTTTTCCAGACCATTTTTTATATTTGGGTCAGGTGAGATGAATGAACGCTTGGGGAGACCAAAATGTGTGATTCCTGATCCTCTTTTAATGCAATGTTCAGCCATCACATCTAGACCCGGGTAAAGCAGACTTACTCTCAGGCCAGCGTCATAGCAGCAGGCGCAATATTCTGTCTAAAGATGTTCAACAGGTCAGAATAAAAATCCGCTTAATCGCTGATGCTATCGGTTGAAGCAAGCGTGATATTTGAAGGGCTATATATGGGCATTGAGATTATTTTCAGCATCATCCGTTCTAAGAAAAATGGAGTGGATTGTTGAAATACAGCGATTTAACTTATTTCAAAAGAATTTTAACGAAAAACTTTGCCTAAAAACACAACAAGACGAAAGCTAAAGATTATGGCAATATATAGCCTCTTCACATTTTAAGCACCTGATTTGCCCATGAAGCTGCTCCGTCTTAATGCCTTAACGCCTCGAACTGAATTAGCCAAAACTGCCGTGACCATTGGTAATTTTGACGGCGTGCATTTGGGGCATCAGGTCATGATCAGGCAGCTCAAAGCTGTCGCAGAACAGCACCAGCTTAAAACAGTGGTAATGATTTTTGAGCCACAACCTCTTGAATTTTTTAAAGGTTATGAGGCTCCACCGCGTATTTCCTCCTTACGTGAAAAGGTTGAGTATCTAACTGAACTTGGGGTCGACTATATTGCGGTGGCGAAATTCGATGAACGCTTTCGCAGCCTGAGTGCAGAAGAATTTGCCACGATTTTAAAAGACAAACTCAATGCCGATCATCTGGTCTTAGGTGATGATTTCCATTTTGGTAAAAACCGTCAAGGTAATAGTGAGTTTTTACGTGAATTTGGTTTTGAGGTAAGCAATCTCGATACCGTCGTGCTGGATGGTGAACGTGTCAGTTCCACCCGCATCCGTCAAAGGCTACAAGCTGGCGATCTGGCACAGGCAGCCAAACTCTTGGGACGTCCCTATAGCATTAGCGGACGGGTGCAATATGGCGATCAAATCGGCCGTACCATTGATTTTCCCACGATTAATGTCCGCCTGAATCGGCATAAGCCGTGTCTGCATGGTATTTATGGTGTAGAGGTGGTGTGTGAAACAGAATCCCTGAAAGCCAGAGTCCAGGCAGCAGATGCCAGCAAAACCGGTATTACCGGCTATAACCCGACAGCTCTGTTTGGCGCAGGTCATGTCGGCACCCGTCCAGCCATCCAGCAAGCAGATCCGGAATGGCGATTAGAAGTACATTTCCCTGATGTTTCTGCTAATCTGTATGGCCTGTTAATGCGGGTGACATTCTTAACCTATTTACATGGCGAAAAGAATTATCCTTCGCTTGAAGCCCTAAAAGCTGGAATTGATGATGATGTCGAGAAACTGCTTGAGTTTCGTCGAAATCACCCCACATTTTCCTTTTAATATCTCATATTTTTATTGTAAAACGTGTCTGTTAAAACAACGGATTAAATTGGAAGACAACTTGCATGAGCGATAAGCAAACTCCTGAAAATGCAGTGGATTATAAAGCCACGCTAAACCTCCCAGGTACTGACTTTGCAATGAAGGCAAATCTGGCAGTACGTGAAGCGAAATGGTTAGAAGAGTGGTATGCCGACAACATTTATCAGCAGATTCGTGCGTCGCGTATTGGCAAGAAAAAATATGTGCTTCATGATGGCCCTCCTTATGCCAATGGCCAAATTCACTTGGGCCATGCGGTCAACAAGGTCCTGAAGGATATTATCGTTAAAAGCCGTGTAATGGACGGCTTTGATGCACCGTATGTACCGGGCTGGGACTGTCACGGCCTGCCGATTGAACTCAAAGTCGAAGAAAAAGTCGGAAAAGTCGGCGTCAAAGTTGATGCGGCAACCTTCCGTAAACACTGCCGTGAATATGCGTATACCCAGGTCGAATTACAGAAAAAAGACTTTATCCGTATGGGCGTGTTTGGTGACTGGGACAATCCGTACCTGACCATGAACTTCAAACAGGAAGCCGATATTGTTCGTTCACTCGGTGCGATTGCCAAAGCCGGTCACATCGAACCGGGTCTGAAACCGGTGAACTGGTGTCTGGACTGCGGCTCAGCATTGGCTGAAGCTGAAGTTGAATACGAAGATAAAAAATCTGACGCCATTGATGTCGGTTTTACCGTAGTGGATTTAGCGGATTTGTCTGCACGTTTAGGCATTGAAGTTGCTGATACAACTGATATCGTCATCTGGACCACCACACCTTGGACACTGCCGGCCAACCAGGCGGTGGCAGTGCATGCCGAAATTGAATATCAACTGGTCAAAGCCCGCGGCGAAGAAAAAGCAGATCAAAACTTCATTCTGGCAAAAGACTTGGTGGAGTCTGCAACAGAACGTTATGGCTTTGGCACAGTGGAAGTTCTGGCAGACTTTGCCGGTGCAAAACTGGAAAACCTGCAATTACAGCATCCTTTAATTGCTGAACGCCAAGTACCGGTTATTTTAGGTGAACACGTGATTGCCACCAGCGGTACCGGTGCAGTACATACTGCGCCTGGCCACGGTGTAGACGACTATAAAGTCGGCTTGCAATACAATCTGAAAGTGGATAACCCGGTGGGCGGCAATGGTGTGTATTTACCTACTTCACCTATTTTTGCAGGTGAACACATCTATAAGGCCAACCCAAAAATTATTGCTGCCCTTGCTGAGAGCCAGCAACTGTGGGCCCATGTACCGATCAAACACAGCTATCCGCACTGCTGGCGTCATAAAACCCCAATTATCTTCCGTGCTACACCGCAATGGTTTATCAGCATGGATGCCAAAGGCTTGCGCTCAAAAGCATTGAATGCAATTGAAAATGAAATCAGTTTCGTGCCGGACTGGGGCAAGAACCGGATTGAAGCAATGATTGAAGGCCGTCCAGACTGGTGTATTTCACGTCAGCGTACCTGGGGCGTGCCAATTCCATTCTTCGTGCATAAAGACACCAATGAACTGCACCCACGTACGCCTGAGCTGATTGAGGAAGTGGCTCAACTGATCGAAAAAGAAGGCATTGATGGCTGGTATAACCGGGATGCTTCTGAATTCATCGGCGCCGATGCAGAACATTACAATGCAGTTCGCGATACCCTAGACGTGTGGTTCGATTCTGGTACAACGCACTTTGCCGTGCTACGTGAACGCGAAGAACTGACTGATCCTGCTGACTTGTATCTGGAAGGTTCAGACCAGCATCGTGGCTGGTTCCAGTCTTCATTGCTGACCTCGATTGCCATCAATGAACGTGCACCCTACAAAGGTTTGTTGACGCATGGTTTCGTGGTTGATGAGAAAGGCCGCAAGATGTCCAAATCTTTGGGCAACATCATTACCCCACAAGACATCATTAAAGATATGGGTGCAGACGGTTTACGTTTCTGGATTGCCTCTGCCGACTACCGTTATGAAATGACTGCCGGTAAAGAAATCTTTAGCCGTGCATCTGATGGTTACCGCCGTATCCGTAACACCCTGCGTTTCTTATTAGCCAACCTGAATGGCTTTCAACCGTCAACGGATGCCTTGCCTATTGATCAATTGATCGCGCTGGATCAATACATTCTGCAACGTGCGACGGACGTGCAAAAAACTATTCAGCAAGCCTATGAAGATATGAATTTCCATATCGTGACCAGTGCATTGACTAACTTCTGTATCAATGACTTAGGTGGTTTCTACCTCGATATCATCAAAGATCGTCAGTACACCACCAAAGCTGATTCACAGGCCCGTCATTCGGCGCAAACTGCGTTGTATCATCTGGTCCAAGCCTTTGTACGCTGGATGGCACCGATCTTAAGCTTTACTGCGCAAGAAGCGTGGCCTCTGATTCCAGAGCAGGCAGAAAAATATGTGTTTACAGCGGAATGGTATAAGATTCCAGTGGCATCAACTGCCAACCTGATAACAGAAGCAGAATGGCAGACCCTGATTTCAGTAAAATCTGCGGTGAACAAGTTTATTGAAGCTGCACGCGGCGCGAAAACTGTAGGTTCAAACCTGTCGGCCAAAGTTGAGCTGTGGGCCAATGATGAACTGAAAGCGGTCCTGGATAAACTGGATGATGAACTGCGTTTTGTTCTGATTACCTCACAAGTGATCGTCAACGACTTTGATGCTGCACAGGGCGAAGCTTCTGATCTGGCAGGGCTGAATGTAAAAGTTTCAGCTGCCGATGGAGAGAAATGTGTACGCTGCTGGCATGTACTGCCTGATGTGAATACCCATGCGTCACATCCAGGTCTCTGTGGTCGTTGTATTATTAACCTTCCAACAGGCCAAGGCGAAGAGAGAAAATATGCCTAATCCACAGCATAAAAAGGGCTTATTCCAGTTCTATCCGCACAATTTGTGGTGGATCGGACTGGCAATTCTGGCCATTATTCTGGATCAATGGACTAAATGGATTGCCGTTACGCATCTGAATTACGCAGATCCGATTCCGGTGCTGCCCTTTTTAAACTGGACATTGCTGCATAACTATGGCGCTGCCTTTAGTTTTCTGTCCGATGCAGGTGGTTGGCAACGTTATTTCTTTACTTCACTGGCAGCTTTGGTGTCTATCATTTTCGTGTTCTGGCTGATGCGTATGCCTAAACACATGAAGGTATTACCCTTGGCTATTGCCCTGATTCTAGGCGGTGCCATCGGGAATCTAATTGATCGTATCTATTTGGGTTATGTGGTCGATTTTATTCACGTGTATTACCAAAATAGCCATTTCCCTGCTTTTAATATTGCAGATAGTGCCATTACTTTGGGCACGATTCTGATGCTGATCGATACGTTTTTCCTGGAAAAACACCGAATTCAACGTGCACAGGCGCAACATGACTGATTTTATTCATCCTAACGAGGAAACTCGTGTTGAAGACGGCTCTAAAGTCGAGCTTCATTTTTCGGTCGCTATTGAAAATGGCGTAGAAATTGACAATACCCGCAGCCGTGAAGCACCGGTAAGCCTAACGATTGGAGATGGCAATCTGTTACCAGGCTTTGAAAAGGCCTTGTTTGGTCTGCGTGCCGGTGACCGCCGTACGGTCAGTCTGCCACCAGAGGATGCTTTTGGTCCATGGAACCCGGAAAATGTACAAAAATTCGATACCGTCAAGTTTGGCGAACGTCCAATCGAAGGCCATATGATCGAGTTTGAAGACAAGGCTAAAACTACCCTGTACGGTGTAGTAAAATCGGTCAATGATGATATTACCGAGGTGGATTTCAACCATCCACTGGCTGGCAAAAATATTACGTTTGAAGTGGAAATATTCAAGGTCACACCTGCAGGCCAGCAGGGTGTCAAATTGATGTAAAACTTCCCTCCTTCTCTAATATTTAAAAAAAGCTCCTGAAGGAGCTTTTTTTAAAATCCATACAAACTTCTGCTACTGCATCTTGGTAAAATCGATTAGGGTGGCACTCTCTCCTCATAAGAAAAGGAAAAACCATGAAAATCTATATTATTGTGGGCAGCATTCGTGAAAGCCGTACCGCCATTAAAGTCGCTCACTGGGCCTTAGAGGAAATTAAAAGCCAAGGGTTTAGCACGGTAGAAGCTGAAATTGTCGATCTAAAAGAATGGGATTTACCTCTGTTTGCTGGTGCCAATCTGCCTTTGACCGGAATTTATGACCAGCCTAAACAGCAGGATTGGGCCGATAAGATTGCACTTGCTGATGCCTTTATTTTTATTAGTCCGGAATATAATCATGGTTATAGCCCTGCCCTGAAAAATGCACTGGATTATCTCGCTAAAGAATGGCAAGGCAAACCTGCTGCCTACGTGAGTTATGGTGCCACCAATGGTTCACGATCGATTGACCAGATTCGCCAAGTGGCCACCCAGCTCGGTATGATAGATACCAATGCTGTGATCGAAATCCGTGACATCTTTAACCGAAATAAGGATTATTCTTTCCAAGGCAATCAGTTTGATACTAAAAACCTGAAATCTGCACTGGATAAGCTGATTCAATATGTCAGTGCTTAAGTGAATGGTCGATGCCGAACTCTGCTCTGACCTACCACAGTATTTACCAAACTGCAGTATTTAGCAGAGTAAGCAGAGACTTATATTGAGAACCTACCAAGACAAGGCGTCTTGCAATAACAATAAAAATAGCACTAGCAAAAGGCTATGCAGTATCACAGCAGTGATCCTTCAAAATCTGAAAAGGCCCTAACAACAGTAAGGGCCTTTTTCTTTGATCTTGAGAGTAGAAAAGGTATTTTCGCCTTCAACAGGAATAAGTTGAGTGGTGAAGCAGATAGCTGATACTTGAGTATCGAAAATATCATTAGTTTTAAAAAAATTAAGGTGTTTTCATCTTGAGCAGGCCCGCTCGCTGACCATCTTCAATTACCCACAAATGACCTGCCTTAGCCTGAATAACACCGCGTATACGCTGTTTCATATCCAGACGTTGGACTTCCTTCACTGGAGACTGTGCAGTATCTACCACAATAATGGCTTTAGAAGACAAACCACTAATAATGGCTTTATTTTTCCAGGCTGGAAACATATTGCCTGTATAAAACAGCAGATCTGAAGGAGAAATCACAGGCGTCCAGTCCAGCACAGGGGCTTCAAATTCCGGACGGGTATGGTGATCAGGGATCGGCTTACCATTATAATGGTCGCCATTCGAGACCAGAGGATAACCGTAGTTTTTACCTTTGATCACTTTATTCAGCTCATCTCCCCCCTTAGGTCCCATTTCAATCACCCAGAGTTTCCCTCGTGGGTCAAATGCCATACCTAAGGGATTACGATGCCCTAAGCTCCAAATTTGTTGTGCAATCGTTCCCTGACTCATAAATGGATTATCTTTAGGGATAGATCCATCATCATTCAGGCGAATTATTTTGCCAGCATTGGATTGCAGATCCTGTGCGGGATCAAATTGCTGGCGCTCACCAGAACTGATCCAGAGTTTACCATCCGATCCGAATAACAGACGGTGCGCATAATGCCCCTGTCCTTTAAATTTAGGTACTTGAGTCCAGATACGCTTCACTTCTGTCAGCCGGTTTTGATTTAAATCCAGCCGGCCACGAATCACCACTGCACCATATCCGCCCTGTCCATGCTCGGCATAACTGAGATATATCCACTGGTTCTTGGCAAAATCAGGATGCAAGGCAACATCGCCCAAACCACCTTGTCCACCATAAGCGACCTTGGGAAGATCTTGAATCGTTTGGCTGTTACGATTTTTTGGATTAAACAGCTTTAATTGTCCTGCTTTTTCAGTGATCAATAAACGCTGATCGGGCAATTCAACCAAGGCCCAAGGTTCATTAAACTCCGCAATTTTTTCGACTGTGTAGGACGGGGAAACCGTAATGGGATGAGCAGATTGAGCAGCATTGGACCTTACGGTAGCAGAATCAGTAGCTCTGCCTGAAGGTGAAGGATTCTCTGCATGGCAGCCTACCAATACTAAAGCACAGCAACTGATCAGACATTTTCTGTAAACCTGTACCGACATTTTATATTCCCTCTTTTAGTTTTTATCTTGGCTTTTAACTTAACACTGAAAATAAAAAAAGAGCAGCGAGAACGTTAATTAGAAGACCTGGCAGATTGATTTTTATTTTTCTTTTTATAAAAAAATAAATCTCCCTGCTTTTTAGCAGGGGGATTTTGAATAATGAGCTGGCGATGACTTACTCTCACATGGGTAACCCCACACTACCATCAGCGCAAAGAGGTTTCACTTCTGAGTTCGGGAA